>QHNF01000346.1:2870-4086 GCA_003218345.1 Verrucomicrobiota bacterium
CAATATCCGGTCGCCTATCAATGGCCGGGCGGGGCTTCGGCTTGTGGATGTTGGAAACGTCGTGACGGGCGGCAACGGGGGTGGGGGCGGCGCAGTGCTGCTTACAATTCAGGGGCTCGATCCGATCTATACAGATTTTACCGTTTCGGAAACAGACTTGCCGCTGGTGCGCCGTTATCTAGGTGGCCTAAATGTGAAAGTCGAAACGCGTTCTCCGGACGGTAGCACGCCGCCGCGCATGGGCGACCTGTATTTCATTGATACTTCTGTGCAACCGGGCGCAGGCACCGTGAAAGCGCGCGGCGTCACGCCAAACCCGGACCATGCTTTTTGGCCGTCGGAATTTGTCCGTGTGCGCTTCATTCTCGATAAGCTGAAAGATGCGAATCTCGTACCATCGCAAACGGTGCAAATCAGCCAGAGTGGTCCATTTGTTTTTGTAGTGAAACCGGATAACACAGTCGATTTGCGGCAAGTTAAACCAGGTCAGCGTCAGGATGGCGATACTCAGGTTATTGAAGATGGTCTCAAGGCCGGAGAGACGGTCGTTGTCACTGGCCAACTGGCACTGGCCCCAGGAACAAAGGTGGAGCCGAAACCATACAATCCTCCAAGTCCACCCAGCGGCGGTCAGGTTGCTGCCAAGGTCTCAATGTAGAAAGGCGTTCACGACATGGCTGAAGAAGAGAGACATGATGGGGCGGGGGATCAGCAACCTGCAAAGGATCGCCAACATCCGGCGGCACCTATAGTCCCTCGCGCAACGTCGGCCACGCCGCCTGAATCTAAGTTGGTCCAAGTTACAGGCTCCGGCCTTTCGGGGCCATTCATCCGCCGTCCGGTGATGACGGTCCTGTTGACGCTATCAGTCATCGTCGCCGGCCTTGCCACTTACGGCAAGCTCGCCGTCAATGATCTTCCTGCAGTTGATTACCCAGTTATCCAAGTCACGTGTTCCTACCCCGGTGCTAACCCGACTACCATGGCGAATAACATCGCCACGCCGCTGGAGAAACAATTCCTGCAAATCCCCGGACTGGACATCATCACGAGCACGAGCACCCAAGGGAATACGTCGTTCACGCTCCAGTTTGTTCTAAGTAAGAGTATCGTAGACGCTGCCACGGATGTGCAGGCTGCGATCCAGCGCGCAACCGGGAAGTTGCCGCTCGATCTGCCCAGCCCGCCGACGTTCACAAAAACAAATCCAAACGAT
>QHNF01000363.1 GCA_003218345.1 Verrucomicrobiota bacterium
TTTTGACGCAGACTCGCACCGATCTTGAGCAATTGGCGGAAAAGCCCGTGGACATCAATCCTAAAGGCCATCTTCAGGAGTTGTTGCAAAGCATTTCGCCGAGTAGCCCGATCTATGAATTAGTTTCGCAAAGCGGACCTGAGCATGAAAAGACGTTTGTCTCGCAAGTTGTTTGGGAGGGAATCGTTCTCGGCCAGGGCAGCGGCCGCAGTAAAAAACAGGCGGAAACGGCGGCCGCGCTTGAAGCGATGCAGTTAAAGCGTTGGGAGAAAAAGACGGACGTGTGAGCCTGTTCCGCGTTGCAGCGCGCGCCGCAGCGCTGCTCGCGAACCTTTTCGCAGTCGTGCCCTACCAAATTCAGATCGAATGCGTTAGTGCGTCGAAATTCTTGCCGGAACGCGACGTCCATCGGAAATGTCGCGCGATCGAGTTCGTCACGAACTCCTTGGCCTGCTTGATCGCCGTCTGTAGCGACAGACCGGAGGCAAGGCCGGCTGTGATCGCCGCTGAATACGTGCAGCCAGTACCGTGAGTTGCAACGCCGCGGACAAACGGCGCCGAGAACTCGACAATTTTTCCATCGGTAAAAAGAAGATCGACCGCGTAATCGCCTGAGAGATGACCGCCTTTGAGAAGGATCGCAGTTCCGAATTTCCTCTCCAACTCTTTCCCTGCACGACGCATCGATTGTCGATCTTTGATTTTTGTTCCAAGCAATCGTTCTGCTTCATCGAGATTTGGGGTAATCAAGCTGGCGAGCGGCAACAATTCTTTCTCGTAAGCTTCGATTGCTGCCGGTTCGAGAAGGGGATCGCCGCCCGTGGCGACGATTACGGGATCGATCACGAGTGGAAAACGTTTCGCCAAATCAGCTGAAACGTGGGCGAGCGCGCTCGCGACCGTTTCGACGATCTCGGTGGAACAGAGCAGGCCTGTCTTTGCCGCAGCAATCGTGAAATTTCTGGAAAGAACAGCAATCTGTTCGCGCACAAGACCTGCGCTGACCGCCTCAATCCGGGAAACTTTTCCCGGAACTTCCGCGACGATGCAGGTGACGGCGGTCAACCCATAAACACCGAGCGCGGAAAAGGTTTTCAGGTCCGCCTGAATGCCAGCCCCAGCGCTGCTGTCCGACCCTGCGATGCTCAGCGCGACGGGCGGCGAGCGAGTTGAGCGTTGAGCGTTTGCCTCTTGGTTCGCGCGTTTGCGGCGCTGCTCGCGAACCCTTTCGGAGTCGCGCCCTACCATTTACGCGCCGTCGCTGCCGATCGCTTCGACCGGGCAGCCTTCCATCGCTTCTTTGCAGAGCCCTTCTTCTTCTGGAGTCTCTGGTTGCTTATAGACGTAGGAATGACCGCCGTCATCGTTCCGTTTGAAATTGGCGGGCGCGGTCTCCCGGCACAAATCGCAATCGATGCATTGATCGTCGACGTAGAATTTGCCTGCTACGTTTTCGGCGTATTTGTTTGCGACATCGGCCATGGTTTTTCCCGTAAAGTGAAGTGGAACGTTAGGAAGAACCGCATCCCACGCAATTCAATTTGCCAGTTCCCGAGCTTACGCGCAACCGCGGGACAAGGTTGAAGCGATGAAGGGTTGACGCGTTTAATCGGGAGATACTCCGGTGGACTTCCCCGCTTCAACGCCCTAACGGTTCAACGTTTAAACGATCGCTCTCGATGCAAAAAGAAACCGCCAGGACCTTGCGAGATTTTGCCATTGAACTGGCGGTGTATGCGGTTCTGGTGATTTGCTATTTCTTTCTAGTTCTTAATCTCTTGGGGAACTGGCTGTACCACCTCGAAGGTCAGCATCGCTACATCTATGCCGGGGTAGCCCTTTTGCTCATCGCCGGTCAGGCCGTTGTTCTGGATACGGTGACGACGCTCTTGTTTCGCTTCCTGCGGGGACGCTGGAAATAACTCATGTTTTTTCCAATCTCCAACACGCACATCAACCCGATTTATCTGGCTGTTGTCGGCTTTATCATTGGAATTCTGGGTGGGTTCTTTGGTGTTGGCGGAAGTTTCATTGCCGGTCCCGCACTGCGCTTGATGGGAGTGGATTGGAATTACGCGGTTGGGACGGACCTGGCGCACATCGTCGGCAAATCGATCGTCGCGGCGAAACAGCACCGCGCGCTTGGCAATGTCGATCTCAAACTGGGATTCTTCATGGCATTTGGAACAATCGCTGGCGCCGAATGTGGCGCGCAGTTGATTCAGGCGCTAAAGCGCGCTGGCAACGTGAATATAGTAGTCAGCTATGTTGCGATCGTCGTCTATTTTGGCATCGCGGTATTCATGCTCAAAGAGAGCAGAAAAACGCTGCGATCGGGCAGAGGCCGATCAAAGAGCGGGCTGTTCAAGGGAGCGGAGTCAAAAAAAGACCGCTCAGCATTCAGCCCTGTCACGCGGAATATTCAACGGCTGGAAATTTGGCCGATGATCACACTGCCCACTT
>QHNF01000364.1 GCA_003218345.1 Verrucomicrobiota bacterium
CCAAATGCAGACCCTGGGCTGGAATTTGTTTCAGATGAACTTTCATTGGGGAAACCTTCTGAAGTTTATCACTTAAATCTCCTGCTCAGCGCGTTGGCCACACAAGCCGGAACAAAACCCGAGACGTCGCCACCAAGGCGCGCGATTTCTTTAACGATACGAGAGCTTAGGTAAGTATATTCCTCCTTCGGCATGAGGAAAATTGTTTCTACTAGCGCGTCCAGTTTGCGATTCATCAGCGCCATTTGAAATTCAAATTCAAAATCGGACACCGCGCGCAAACCCCGGATGACGGCCCCGGCTTTTTCTGCCTTGGCGAATTCAACAAGTAATCCGTTAAAGTCAGCGATTCGCACGTCGTCGATCTTTCCTGCGGTCTCTCGCAGCAAACTGAGACGTTCCTTTAGCGAGAAAAGCGGCTGCTTCTCGTCGTTATGCGCCACAGCCACAATGACTTCATCGAATAATTTTCGCGCACGTTCGATCACGTCGAGGTGACCATTCGTGACCGGATCAAAGCTACCCGGATAAATTGCCCGTCTCATTTGCGAAAACTCGCAGAGGAATTACAAATGAAAAGCGGATTGGTAGGGCGGACTCGCCGAGCGCGTCGCGGGCGCCCAAGGACGGCGCCAGCGCATCGGTTCTACATCCTTGCCGAATTTGCTCTGCGCGCGACATTGAGTCAGCTCTCATGACTAATCGCTCGCCGTATAAAACAATCGCCGTGGCGAGCACGTTTTCTCCCCGGTTCAGGCAAGTTCTTGCCGAAGCGAAGCGAATCCAGGAACGGTTTTCTGCGGACCTTCATCTCATCTACGTGGGTAAACGGAATGAGGAAACGGCGAGGAAATTTAGCGATGCGCTCGCGCAACTGGAGCTTCCAGTCGATTCAACGATTCACTACGAAGAAGGAGACCCACCCGAAACTATTCTGCGCTCACTCGCTCGCGAGAAGATCGACATGGTAGTCGCCGGCGCCCTGGAAAAAGAGATCGTACTGCATCCATTTCTGGGCAATGTCGCGCGCCGCCTCGTGCGAGAAGCACCTTGCTCGGTCATGCTCTTTACCAGGCCGGCAATAAATCCTCAACCTCTCCGCCGGATCGTTTTCGTTGCCGACTATTCCGATTACGGATTGGAGGCTTTGAAGAAGACGCTGCCGTTCGCTGCGGCGGAATCGTGCGAGCGGCTGTATGTCATTCGTATTATCACGACGTTCGACCGGGCGCGCGCGTCGATTCGTGGGGATGCCACCGAGGGTGAAAAACCTCA
Organism: Verrucomicrobiota bacterium; assembly: GCA_003218345.1. GTDB lineage: Bacteria > Verrucomicrobiota > Verrucomicrobiia > Chthoniobacterales > UBA10450 > Udaeobacter. Next base: position 1,276 of record QHNF01000364.1, read on the forward strand.
GACAAAGGATGAGGAAGAAGACGCGCTGGAAAGATTCGTTTTGTCAGCTGGCGCTACCGACGTTCCAATGGAAGCGCGTTGCATCCGCGGAAACACTGGGTTAGCGGCCTCGGATTTCGTTCAATCGGTGAAAGCGGACTTGCTTGTAGTGCCGATGCCGAAAAATGCCGCTGCGATCCAGCAACTGCCGAGTAACATCGCCTGGGTTACCGATGTCATCCCGTGTAATCTCTGGGTGATTCGGTAGGGACGGCGCGCTGCGCCATCGGTCGACATCGCGGCGTGATGTCCATATCATTGTCGGCCTTTCAATGAATCTCGAGCACCCGTTTCAACCGTACGGTCTGCCACATCTCACAGTCATTTTTCTGACGATCGTGTTGCCGTTTGCGCTTGCTGAGATCGTGCGGCGCACGAAATCGCCGCGTGTCGAAAACCTGATTATCGGCGTTCTCTCAGGAGTGCTGGTGTTGAACTATCTCGTCTATTTAATTTTTATCCGCAGCCGGGGCATAGTGGCCTGGCAGCAAATGTTGCCCATGCAACTGTGCGACTGGGGCATGGTCGTTGTAATGGTGGCGATGTGGACTGGGAATCAGCGCTGGTTCGAGGTGGCGTATTTCTGGGGAATTGGCGGCACGTTGCAAGC
>QHNF01000365.1 GCA_003218345.1 Verrucomicrobiota bacterium
TTCATGGTTCATAAAGCGTAAGTAAAATGACGAAGCACGAATGTCGAATAGCTTCGCTACGTTGAATCGTTAAAGCGTCGAATCGTTAAATCGGACACGTTTTCCGTTGTAACGAATCACGAACTTGCCTGAGAATGTTACCGGATCGCGCTTGCCAGGTGAGATCTTTTTGGTTCCGTGATTCGCATGGAAACACACTTGACCTGGTATGGGCAATCGGCTTTTAAGATCACTACAGCCACTGGCAAGCTATTGCTTATCGATCCATGGCTAACGAATCCGGTTTTCGCGCGTGGCAAAGAGGAGCTCGCAGCGCTCGACCATGTCGATCTTATTTTGCTTACGCACGGGCATTCCGATCATGTCGGTAATGCAGTCGAGATTGGGAAGCGCACAGGCGCAAAGCTGGTTTCTAACTTCGATCTCAATGCGGCGATGGTTTCGGTGCTCGGTTACCCGGAAGCACAGGCCAGCAATGAGACGACTGGACATCTCGGCGGCGAACTTTCGTTGCTCGATGGCGAAGTGACGGTGAGATTCGTCCCGGCATGGCACGGTTCGTCGATTCAAAGGGAGGAAAATGCGCCCCCGGTTTATGCCGGTAATCCGACCGGATTGATCATCGCGTTGCGCGGGGGCCCGACCGTCTATCACACAGGCGACACAGATTTGTTTTCCGATATGGCGCTGGTGTCGCGATTCAATGATATCGATACCATGCTCGTTTGTATTGGCGACCACTTTACCATGGGGCCGGCGCGTGCGGCCGAGGCGGTGAAATTGGTTAATCCGCGAGTGGTAATTCCAATGCACTACGGAACGTTTCCAGTGTTGACGGGCACGCCCGAAGTGTTCGATCGCGAATTGAAAGCGTGCAAGGTAAACGCCGAACTGCGAGTCATGAAGGTCGGTGAGACGATTGTGCTGGATAGAGGTTAAATCGTTAAACATTCCACTCCATACGGTCGTCAAGGGGAATGAGATCGAATACCAGAGAAACAATGGCAATTCGGGAAAATGGGGCAGATCCGCCAGGGCTGGTTCGTCCTGTGGCGAATTTGGCAGAGCGACTCATCCCTCCAGCTCTAACCAACGCCGCAGCGACGTTCGTCGATTCCTTAAAGATCAATTCGACCTCCGAAAAGGTCCGCCGGGGACGCCGTGTCGTAATCAAGCGCCGCAACGGCCACAGCGAACAGCTGGCCGAGCTGGCTAATTTGTATTTTCGCATGGCCGGCATACCGATTCGTTTTTGGGCCAAAGTCGAAGATTGGCGACGCTGGGAGATAGAATGTTTCAGAATGCTTAACGGCGATCGGTTTCGTATCTCTAGGTCTGGCGACAAAACAATCTGCGTCGACAAGCTGCCGGGAGAAAGCCTGTGGGACCACTTAAATCGCGGCACCCTCACACGGAAGATGGTTGAAGCGGCTGGCGTCGAACTCCGACGCGTTCATCAGTTTTGGAGCGATGAGTTTCGCGGCCAGTGGTCGCACGGTGACGCGGGTATGACCAACGTTATCTATAACCAGAAGACCGGACGTGCCCGGCTGATTGACTTTGAAATTATTCATGACAACTCCTTGCCAGCGAAATCGCGACACGCGGATGATTTATTGGTTTTCTTGCTGGACTTGATCGCGATAGCACCGAATCGGCAATGGCTGCCCCTGGCGCTTTCGTTCCTCAACGCGTACGGAAATGCAGCTGTGATTGCAGAACTGAAAAATCAACTTGCTCTTCCAAGTGGCATGGCCTGGATTTGGTGGGGCGTTCGTACAAGTTTCGCCAACCCCGCAACAGTAAAACAGCGGCTGGCAAAGCTTCGAGATCTAACCGCCCACCTGGGATACTATCGAACGCTCGCGGCCAAGCGCGCGCGCCAGAGGCGGCGCGCTTCAATCAGTTGCCAGGAAATCAGTCCCGGAATGCCCAAACCGATTTCACGCGCTCGCGCGACCAGGGCCAGAGCGAAAGCGCCTTCGCCCAAAATGCCGAGCAAATGGCCGACGACAAGATAACCGCCTTCCTGCACACCCAAACCTCCGGGAACCGCAAAGGCGGCCGAGCGAACGGTCAAAACCATGCTTTGTAAAATCAGCGCATTCAGAAACGAGTCCGGCAAATCGAGAATCCAGAGCGCCAGCCAAATTTCTCCCGAGCCAATGATAAGCGACGCCATGGTCCACGCGCAACATGCGACAACGCCGCGCCGTCGCGCATAAAGAGAGCGAATGGTCCGGTCTAGCGTGTCGCCGCCTTGCACGACCGATTGCCAATCCGACGAACCAGCCAGGCGCGAGACGATGCGGCCGATAAAACGAAACATTCCCATCCGCTGCACAAAATAAAAACCGGCAAAAGCAAAAAGCGCGATGACGATTCCAATTAAAGTCGGGCGGACGAAGCCGGTCTTGCCCGTCACATCGACAAGCAGCACAAGTCCGAGCAGCGTAAAACCCGCCTGGATGAAAATGCCGAGCGTAAGATCCACGAGCACCGTTC
>QHNF01000366.1 GCA_003218345.1 Verrucomicrobiota bacterium
TCTCTCCGTTGTTCGCAGTCAACCCGACGACTTCGATCGGTTCGTCGCGAAAGAGATAGCGCGCCGCGTTTATGCAATAGACACCAATGTCGAACAACGTGCCGCCACCAAGCTCTTTTCGCGTGCGAATGTTGCCCTCGTTTACCTGGAGACCAAACAATGATCCAAAGTAACGAACCTCACCGAGATCGCCTGATTGTGCCACTCGGACGGCGTGCAGATTCGCGTCGTTGAAGTGGAGCCGATAAGCGATCATCAGTTTCACGTTGTTTCGCTCGGCCGCGCGCATCATCGCTTCGCAATCGTCCTGCGTAGTGGCCATCGGTTTTTCGCATAACACATGAACGCCTGCGCGCGCGGCGCGTTCGGTATGTTCGCGGTGGAGGATGTTAGGCGTGGCAATGTAAACGGCATCCACTTGCTCCTTATCGAGCGCGTTTTCCAAATCGTCATACGTATGTGCTTTTACCCTGTAGCGCTCGCTTAGTTCGCGGTCCTTCTCAGGATGTCCAGTGACGAGCGCCGCCAGCTCGGAATTCTCTGCGTGCTCAAACGCCGGTAACACAGCGGTCTGCGCAATGTGTCCCAGCCCAACAACAGCATAGCGAATTTTCTTCTTCATGATGTCCCTCAATTTATTCCCCAAAAGAGTTTCGCGCGGGAATCGTCGCGCGCGTGCATCGCTTTGCATCGCGAGAGGCAACTGATCCTGGTCCCGCGCGCGAAGTATTTATCACTATGACAAACCTGAAATTGAAAGGCAGTTGGAACGAAGTGAAAGGCAAACTGAAACAGAAATACGGGCAGCTAACCGATGACGACCTCGCGTTTGCCGAAGGAAAACAGGACGAGTTCCTGGGACGCCTTCAACAAAAACTCGGAAAATCGAAGGAAGATCTGCGAAGGGAAATCGAGAGCTTGTAGATCAAAACCTGAACGGCACCGAAGCGCCGCCAGTTTTTGGAGTGCAGCGATCTGGCGGCTGCCTGGCCGCTTTTGAAGGGGCGAACATGTCCGCGCCCGGAAAAGAACCCGGCAAACTGTTCTGCGATTACAATTTTTCGAAGCTGTGATATATTTTTGCAATGCAAACTCCTGAAATTACCGCTTATCTGAAGACCTATTGTGGCTGGAGCGCTGGTGTGCGCGCCGTTCTAGCCAAGTACAATCTCCCCTACACGGAAAAGGACATCATTCAAAATCCTGCGTTTCGCTGGGAGATGGAGACAAAGGACATCATTCAAAATCCTGCGTTTCGCTGGGAGATGGAGACGAAGAGCGGCCAGCCGCTGTCACCGTGTGTGGAAATCAACGGGCATATGCTCGCTGATGTCAGCGGCGAGGAAGTCGAGAAATTTCTGGTCGAGAATAAGATTGTCCACGCAAACGACGCAGAAACGGACGTTCCGACCAACGCTCCGTGCCCGACCGAGCAACACGAGGCCGCGGTGAAGCTTAATTTGTAGGCGCTACGGAACACGCCGGCCCGTCATATATGACCCATATGCTGTATGGGTCCTATCTTCTTTCGTGCAACGCAATCTGTGGCTAGATTGTCTTGCTCTTTAGCGATGAAATTCTTCGCTCGTCTCCGGTCTAGAAAAAAGAAGAGGGGGAGCGTTCTTTTGCGCTACGGCTGGAAGATCACGCTGCTTGTCCTTATTGCTGGAGCTGGCTTTGCGGTTTTCCTCTTTTACGGGACGTGGGCGCAAACCTTCGACATGAAGAATGTCGGTGAAATGCCGGAGCGAAACACCGTTTACGATGTCGATGGAAAAATCTACAGTCGCCTTGCCGGCGCAAATCGCCTGAAGGTTTCGCTCAGCGAAGTTTCGGCATTTTTTATAACAGCGGTGCTGGCGCGCGAAGACGCTCGATTCTATGAGCACAAGGGAATTGATTGGCGCGGGATTCTGCGCGCTTTGGTTCGCGATATCTCGAGCGGCTCGGCCAAAGAAGGCGCCAGCAGTATTACCCAGCAGCTCGCCCGAAACAGCCTTCCACTCGGCGGCCGCACCCTCAGCCGGAAATTGCTGGAAGCGATGGTGGCCCTGCGTATCGAGCGCCAGTTTACCAAACAACAGATCCTCGAGCTTTACGTAAACCGGATTTATTTCGGCAATGGTTGCTATGGGATTGAGACCGCTTCGCAGGTCTATTTCGGCAAAAGCGCGTCCAAGCTGAATCTTCCCGAAGCCGCGCTGCTGGCAGGATTGATCCGCAGCCCAAATCGATTTTCGCCGTTGAAAAATCCTGAAGGCGCGAAGGCTCAACGGAATGCTGTTCTGGATCGTATGGTGGCATTAGAAAAACTTTCGTCCGCGCAAGCCGAGGAGGCCAAGAGGGCGAAAATCACTCCGCATCCGAAGCGTATGCCATTCATTCAAGAGAATTACGCGATGGACGCAGTGCAGCGGGATTTGAACATGTTGTTAACGCAGGACCAGATCGATAACGGCGGACTTTCGATCTACACCACACTCGATCCGGCTGTGCAAAACGCCGCGCAGCAGGCGCTCGAGACACAACTCACCAAAATCGAGCATCAATCCAATTTTCATCATCCGCTAAAGGCGAACTATCAGATTCCGGAAAACGGAGAAGGCGATTCAGCGATGCCTTATCTGGAGGGCGCGGTGGTCGCGATCGATAACGAAAGTGGCGGCATTCGCGCGCTCGTGGGTGGCCGCGATTATGCGCAAAGCAAATTCAATCGCGCGCTGACTCCGGCAAATCGGCAAGTTGGTTCGGCATTCAAGCCGTTCGTTTATGCGGTCGCTTTCACCCACGGGTTGTTGCCGGGCGCTGCGATTAGCGACGGCCCGATTCGAGCCGGAGAAATCGATGGCGCGGGAAATTGGTCGCCTGGAAATTCTGATGGAACTTACGGCGGGATTCTCCCTTGCTCCTACGGTCTCATCCATTCGCGCAACACCATGAGTGTGCGCGTGGGACAGTTCGCCGGACTCGACACGGTGCAAAAAGTCGCCAACACGCTCGGAATTTCGCAAAGCGTCCCAAATGGTCCCGCGATCTACATCGGTTCATTCGAGACGAATCTGAAAGATCTGACAGCTGCTTACTCCATCTTTCCGAACGGCGGGATGCGAAAGCAGGCTTATATTGTCGAGCGGATCGACGACCCGAGACACCAACCGATCTATCGCGCCGCCCATATCTCCGTGCCGGCGCTGGATCCGAGCGCGGCCTGGATGACTTCGCAATTGATGGAACAAGTTTTGACGCGCGGAACTGCCGCCGTCGCGCGGTCGTCCCTGGGCTTCGAACTGCCGGCAGCTGGCAAAACAGGTACGACGAACGATTACAAGGACGCTTGGTTCGTGGGTTATACCACTACCCTGACGTGCGGCGTCTGGGTCGGATTTGACAAGCCGACAACGATTATTCCGCACGGTTACGGCGCCGCGTTAGCGCTGCCA
>QHNF01000361.1 GCA_003218345.1 Verrucomicrobiota bacterium
AGGAATCTCGGAACATTTGAAACGAAAGCCGCGGCGAAGAAGCACGAAAAAGCTGTGCAGTATTTTAAGCGGCATTAGAAATGCGATCAGGAGGGTCGGTCGCGCGTCGCTATTTTGTCGCCTTGATTAAGCCTGGAAAAAAGGGGCAAACTATCTTCGGCGAAAATGAAATGTCTACGGCTGCCGCTCGGATATCTCCTTTGCTTGTTTTTTTTCGTGGCGCCAGCGTGCAAGCCGAACCAAAAAAATGAAATTATCGGCCAACCATCCGCCGATCAGTCATCTTCGTCGCCGGTATTTTCCAGCCCGGTTCAATCGCCGAGGTGAAAGCAGAGCAGAGCCCATCTCTCGATTCGTCGCGGCTGGAGAACAGCGTTCGTCCGGCAGTCTTTTGGGTCACGGTATTTGATTCATCCGGCAACTTGTTGCGAACCGAGAGTGCTTTTTTCATTTCGGCTGACGGCAGATTCATCACTACCGCGCATGCAATTGAAGGAGGGATAAATGCGGTCGCGAAAACGGCTGATGGCGGAATTTATAACGTAAGTGGAACTCTTGCGTCTTCGACAACGTTAGATCTCGCCGTTCTTCAAGGCGACGTGAAGACCGTTCCGTTTCTCGCATTGAACAAAAATCCGAATCTCGAAGTCGGTGCGCGGGTTGGAATTGTGGGAAGCGGCCTGGGCGGGAGCGCCGAAGCCCTTCGCGAAACAACCATCTCAACGCAGCAATCCGACCGCCTGGAAATCGCGGCGGCGCTCTCGCCTAATTCAATCGGGTCGCCCATTGTGGACGTGAACGGCGAAGTTGTTGGTGTGGTCACATCCGCGGGTGAAAAGGCGACCGTTGTGGCTTCAAACGCAGTGGACTCGTTTCTATCTCAAATTGCATCTGACGCCAAGGCTCGATGGCCGAAGGTAGCTGAAAAAAGCCCCAGCCCTACACCGACACCGCGTCCAACTCCTAAACCGCGATTGGTCTATGCGCCCGCGCCAGCCTTTCCGCACGATGTATACTCCCGCCCGGGCGCGTCCTGGTCGGGTCGGTTTAGCCTGACTTTCGATTCCGGAGGGAACGTGACCAGAGTGCAGGTCGTTCAATCAACCGGTGACGCGCGCTTGGATCAGGCTGCAATCGGTACTCTCCGCCAATGGAAATGTGCTCCCGGTCGGGAATGGACTGCGACAGTTCCGGTCACTTTTGAGACCAGATGATGTGAGCTGCGGTCTTATGCTCGTAATACGCGCGGCAACGCAAGGGGATCGCGACGCGATCTGGAATATTTTCCGTGAGATCGTCGCCACTGCCGATACGTACGCATTCGATCCAAACATATCGCGCGACGAGGCGCTGGCGTATTGGTTTCGGAGCGATACACACACTTATGTTGCAGAGAATAATGGACGCGTTATCGGGACTTACATTTTGAGAGCGAATCAGTGTGGTCCCGGTTCGCATGTTGCCAATGCAGCATTCATGGTCGCGCGCAACGCGCAAGGCCAGGGAATTGGCCGCGCTATGGCCGAGCATTGCCTGAATGAAGCGCGGCACTTTGGTTTTCGCGCAATGCAATTTAATTTTGTCGTTTCTACCAACGCAGCTGCGATCCGTCTTTGGCAGCAGCTCGGTTTCGAGATTGTCGGCACTTTGCCTGGCGCATTTCGACATCCCCAAAAAGGATACGTCGATGTTCACGTCATGTTTCGCTCGGTCCCGGAAGATTAGCTGTAGCCAGGCCTCCATAAAGCGCGGCACATGCCGACTCATTCTCGACAAGCATTGCAAAGGAAGTCATTTCCTGCTGATCTAAGGCGCAAATGCAAACGGTGATTCAAGTCATTACGGCTGGACGCGGATCTTTGCGAGAAAAGATCATGAATGATTCCCAGCTTCGGCGCTTTGACTTGGTTCCCACCGAACACCAGCGTCCCGGTCGTCCGCATGGTTGGGCGAAAATTCACAGCGAAACTGCGCATGGGGCGATTAATCTCGAATGGCACCCACGCACCGGTGTACTCACCTGCCGCGTCGTGACCAAGCTCGGACACAAACCGCATTCGATTATCGGCGACTTCATCGATTATCTTCTCGCGCGTCATCAAAGCCGTATTCTGGCCATCCACATCATGCGCCGATAAATTGCCCGCAGTGAAAACAGGATGGGCAGCATTGGTGTGACACGCGGCTTGCGCGAGACTTCCCCCTGTGTTTGTGCCGGTCTGGTGCTAATCTCGATCAAGCGGCGGTGTGTAAAAACGCGAGTATGTTGGATTTGATGTGCGGCGAAAAGCAAAGAAATTGTCAAAATCGCAATTTAAGTCCGTTGCGTCTGCCATTTTGGCGCATCAGTCTTCCAGGTACAAATCTTTGGGTGATTCAAAGTCACTTCGCGCGAATTCGCCCGCTTGCTTGTGCGTTTCGATCACCCTTACGAGATGATTTCGCCGACTGATGTTTTTGGAGCTTCATCAAACCGACAACTAATTTCTTGAAGAAGTTTGGACGCGGGCGGGCGACATGCCTGTGGCGGCGCGGCGCTT
>QHNF01000046.1 GCA_003218345.1 Verrucomicrobiota bacterium
CAATAACAAAAGGCAGATAACGTTTCATAATCGAGACGAGCGGAGAATTTTCGGCGCAACGAATGAATCGTCAAGAGTAAGCCCACATCATTCGTCCAAAGCGTGAAAGCGTTGAAGCGCTAAATTCCGGAGCCGGAAGATAGCTTCCTATCCGTCCGACCGGCAGGCTTCCAGCCTGCAGAGAAAGAAAGGCAGGCAAGATGGGAGTGTCGGACTTGGTGAGATTGTTGTGAGTGGGAATCTCAGTCAACCGAGGGCTGAGGAGAGGAAAAAACTCACGGCCAAGGGCTCGGGGCTTCGCTCAAATGAGAAGCCCAGCGAGACTGAGCGCAAAGGGCCAGCTTGAGCCCGGGTGCGTTGCCTGGCTAGGTGGCCTTTGCGCCGCGGTTTGTGCTCTCTCGCGTTGTGTCGGCGTTGTGGCGGGCAAAGCACCAAAAGAACATGCTCGCACTGCGCGGCCACGATTTGCTCAGTGTTATCGTAGTCCTTATCCTCCGAAACAACGCCTCGTTCTCCCGCCCAAACTTCGCAATGATCGGGGGATGATTGGCGCACAAATAACGCACCGTCACATTGTCGTAAGTCGCCCGCTCGATCCGGCGTGAGCTGATGAGATCCGTTGCATAAGAATAAATTACGAGCGCCAGCATCATGGTGGGAGGATATTGCTCGCTTCCGCTGGCCCGTGCATTGAGCCGCGCAGATTCGGAGAACTCGACGGCTTTAAAAGCTAGATGCGCCAGCTCATTGTCCGCCACCCACTCGCGCAGGACCGGTGGCACAAACATCGGCGTCTCCCGGTCCCATATTGACTAAGCCTTCAGCCATGCATGGCTTCTTACTCAATCCAGTCGCTCCATATAAAGTCCGACAGTTCCCAAGATTGCCTGCATCACTCGCGCCCACTACACTTGGCGCGTGAAAGAGGGCAGCTGGGAAACTATCTCAAGCGAGCGGCACTTTGCGAATGCGCATGTCGAGGTCATAACTGACCGCGTGCGGACACCCGCGCGCTCGCAACAACGGGCATGGACAATTGTGCATCGCAAAGCGGCAGTGATTATTGCGCCGATGACGCGAGACGGCAAAATCGTTCTGATTCATCAGGAACGCATCCCAATCCGCGCAGCGATTTGGGAAATGCCATCCGGACAAATCGACAACGCTGTAGCTAGCAACGGTGTAGCGGCAGAAACAATCGAGCAAGTCGCATTGCGGGAACTGCGCGAAGAGGCTGGTTACGAGTTGGCCAAAGGCGGCGAGCTCATTGCGCTCGGACATTACTTTACCTCGCCGGGTTTTACAGACGAACGCGGCTCCTTCTTTCTGGCGCGTCCCGTTGAGCAGTGCCCGGATTATGTGCGCGACGAAGCGGAATCGATTCTTGATTGCCGCGAATTTAGTGTGGAGGAAATTCGCCTCATGATCGCGGAGAACGAAATTCGCGATGCCAATACCTTAAGCATGTGGGCGCGGCTCTCGGCACGCGGCTTTCTTTCGGTTAATCCAGGCGCTGAACGATTGCCGATCTATTGAGACTCGAAAAATGAGTTATCGATTAGCTCGTTTCATTGACGCCCCGCTTCAGCCGGGTGTGAAAAGAAAAGTGGCGCGCGAGCCGTTTCAACGGCTTTTTGCGGAAGTTAAAATCCTTGAGACGGTTTCTCGCTTTTCACACTGGCTTCACCGGGCTGAAGCCGGGTGTTAATGAGAATCGGTTACGCATTGTTGCAAGAGCTTACCAATGACGCTTCGAGAAATTTTCAAATTTCGCGATCCGCCGGAAGCCGAGACCTCCAAGCCATTTCTCGAGCATCTGGAAGACTTGCGGTGGACCATTGTGAAGATGGCCATCACGCTGGTGATCGCGATGATCGTTTGCTTCGCATTTCGTTCCACGCTCGTGCGGGTACTGCAGGCGCCGCTGCGCGACGTCGGTTCGCAGATCGGAACGCTCAAAGCACTCGGCATCACCGATTCGATCGTGATTTCATTTCATCTAGCGTTCTACGCCGGCATCGTTCTCTCCTTTCCGCTGCTTCTTTATTTCCTCGCGGAGTTTGTCTTGCCTGCGCTCACCGCAGTAGAAAAGCGTTTTTTGTTTCCCGCTATCTTCGTCAGCTTCGCGCTGTTCCTTCTCGGCGTATTCATTTGTTATTTTTGGTTGCTGCCTAAGACGATTCTCTTTTTCTTTCACGACACCGAATCGCTGGGCTGGGCGCCCACCTGGACCGTGCAGCAGTATTATTCTTTTGTAACGCGATTCACCATAGGATTCGGTCTCGCTTTCGAATTACCGGTGGTAGTCCTGGCCCTCGTTCGATTTGGATTGATCACTTACAGGTTCATGGCGCGCACCCGGCCGTACGCCGTCGTGCTAATCTTTATCCTGGCGACGATCATCACGCCGACCCCGGACATCCTGACCTTGGTCGCGATGGCCCTTCCAATGTGTCTGCTTTACGAAAGCTGCATCTGGATTGCGTGGTTCATGGAGCGCCGCCGCTCGAAGGCGATCGCCGGCTAATCGCGTGGAGCATCGCGTTTACGAATTTCTCTTCCGCACGTTTGCGTTTGTCGTGGGCGCTGCGGTCGGCTCGTTTTTGAACGTCTGTATTTATCGCTGGCCTGTCGATCTTTCGATCAATAAGCCGCGCCGCTCTTTTTGTCCGGCATGCAAAAAGCCGATTCCCTGGCATCACAACCTGCCGTTGATCAGCTGGGTCCTGCTCCGCGGCCGTTGCGCAAACTGCGGCGCCAAAATTTCGTTTCGCTATTTCGCTGTTGAGTTGCTTACGGCACTCCTTTTCCTCGCAATTTGGCAAAGTTTCCCATGGCAGATGGCGATTGCGTACTGGGTTTTCGCTTCGCTCCTTATCGTCGGGACATTTATCGATTTTGAACATTTCATTATTCCAGACCGGGTAACAATCGGCGGAATTATTGCAGGAATCGTCTGCAGCGTAACAGTGCCAGCTTTGATGGAGACAGATTCGCGCGTTGCGGCGGGAGTTCGCGCTCTGCTTGCCGCTGCCCTGGGTTACGTGATCCTTTTGATTGTTCTGGAAGCGGGCAAAATCGCTTTTGGAAGAAAACTTATTCAATTCGACGCGCCGGCACCGTTTACGTGGACAAAACGCGGGGATGACGCCGATTTCGTAGTAGGGGCCGAAGGAAGTCTGTGGAGCGATCATTTTGCGCGCGAGAAAGATCGACTGTTGCTCAAGTGCGATGAAGCCAAGATTGACAACCACAAGTATGGAAATGTGACGTTGGATTTTCGCTACGATCGCGTCACTGTAGACGGCAGCACGCTGATGCTCGATGATGTGGTGCAGATTTCCGGCGTGGCGCGCGAGTTGGTGATTCCTCGCGAGGCAATGGGACGCGGTGACTTGAAGTTCCTCGCCGCGATCGGCGCATTTCTTGGCTGGCGCGCGGTACTGTTTAGTCTTTTTGCCGGATCGCTTCTGGGGTCCGTCATTGGATTGATCACGCTCGTCGCGGGGAAGCGTGTTTGGTCAGCCAAATTGCCGTTCGGCCCTTATCTGGCGTTTGGCGCGCTTACCTGGATATTTTTTGGAGAAATCTTCCTGCGTTGGTACGGCGCATTGCTGAATCCGTAATCCCGGCGGCGCGCCTGGCGCTCGCGCCTTACCAGGCTTCGGTGGGAGCGGTGGAAACCTGACTTGCTGGAGCCATTGTTCGCCCACGCAACATCAATCCCAGATTGATCAGCTCACATTTCCACCAGCGCCGCAGTCCGCGCCAAATCTGTTTGCGAAGTCGCATGTCGGGGACAAATCCATCATAGAGCTCGCACCAGCCGGCGTTTCTCTTTCCGTAATATCCGGTTGCCCATCTGCGTTTCGCCAAAGCGACCAGGCGGCGATTATAAAAGCTCATGGTGTTCGCGGCGAATCTGCCCCCGATGCCTGTGAAGGGCAGATTGAGAAACGCACATTCCGGATCGCGGTAAACTGCCTGGACCAAGCCGAGATAATAACTGCTCACATCGAGAAGAAGCGCGGCCGACATCAGGTCGGCGTCTCCCATGTAATAGTATTTGTCTTTGTACAAACTTTTGAACCAGGAACGATACGTCACCGGATATTGCTCGTTGTAATAACGAAGCCGGTCGGCTACGTCTTCACCCGCCAAACTACGCGCCAGTAAATCGGAGATGTAGCAGGACGTGTAAGAACAAAAGTCTAACCCCGGACTATAAAGCGGATCGATGAAACCAGCGGCGTCTCCCACTGCGGCCCACCCGTCACCGCATACGTTTTCGCTATGATATGGCAACATCGACAAGGCGTGCACATCGCCTTCGATAGCCTTTGCTGCGCCGAAAAGTTCGCGACCAACCGGATTACCAAGAATGTGAGTGTGCAATCGTTGGGCTAGGCTCGGTCCTTCCGGGAGTTTGAAAATGCGGCTGTCGTACACGATGCCGGCGCTGACGTCACCGCCGTGCAATGGAATCATCCAGACCCACCAGCCGCGGCCGAACAAATGATTGGTGGCCCACTCACGCGCGGTGCGGCAACGATTTGCGTAATCCGGAAATCGTTCTCGCCACTCATAGCTGTCCCATTCTTTAACGCCGCTGAATCTCGCCCAAACGGCGTTGATGGGATGCTCTGTGTTCGGAAGAAAATGTCCGAGCTTCCGTGCGAGCATGGTCGCGCGCCCTGTAGCATCGACGAGCCATCGGCAGGTTACGGTTCGCTCGCCAAGATCGACAACGGCGGTGACCCTTTGTCCGTTCCTGCCGTTCAGCTCGCAGTTTGTAACCTTGGCCGGACGCCATAGCTCGCAGCCTGCCTGCACCGCCAGATCCAGCATGTGCGAATCAAGTTTCGCCCGGTCCACCTGAAAGCCTGGTAACCGGCTCTGATAGCGCGTGCCGACTTCGACACAGTCGTCGAAGGGCTGATCGGGCCGATTCGAAAACCACAGGCGCAATCCCTGCTTGGCGAGTTGATGGTGACCCAGATAATGGGTGAGACCCAAAATCCGCGTCATGTAACAACTGCTCACTTCGGTGGTCGATTCGCCGACTTTGCGATCGAACGCGGCGGTTTTTTCAATAATGAGAACGCGCGTTTCGGGTCGCTTGCGTTTAAGGACGAGCGCGGTCGCCGCGCCGGAAAACGCTCCGCCGATGATTACGACGTCGTATTCGAAATCCATCGCCCCAACAGGATGTACTTTACCGGCTCCAAACGCAATTCACTTCGATTGGCGTTGAACGCTGAAGAGTGAGCATTGAGCATTAGGCAAATGATCATTACTAACGCGCGTTTGATTTTTGCCGATGGAATTCGCGGTGGGCTTGAGCTCGTTGTTGAAGAAGGAAAAATCGCGGAGGTTCGCGAGCAAACACCTGCGGGTGGAGAGGACGTTATCAATCTGGACGGAAATTACGTGGCGGCTGGCTTTATCGATCTTCATCTGCACGGCGCGTTGGATCGCGATACCATGGAAGCCTCTGCGGAAGCGTTTCAGGCTATCTGCGACTTTCATGCCAGCGGTGGCACGACTTCGCTATTGCTCACAACTGCGACTGCGCCGATCGATAACGTTATCGATGTCCTAAATGCGGTGCGTGATTGTACGCAGCGGCGCGCCCGGCGGTCGCGCGCTACCGCGCAGATCGCGGGCGTACACATCGAGGGGCCGTTTATTTCAAAAGCCAAATGCGGTGCGCAACGCGAGGAATTCATTCAGGATCCGTCACCGGATGCGGTGCGGCAACTGCTCGAACATGCGGATATGATCAAACGGGTCACCATCGCGCCCGAGCTGCCGGGCGCGTTGGAGGCAATCGAAAATTTTGACGCACGTGGAATCAGCATAAGCGGAGGCCATAGCAATGCATGGGACGAGGATGCCCGGGCGGCATTTGACCGTGGCATGCGCAGCGTCACGCACACGTTTAATTGCATGTCGAGCGCGCACCGCCGCGGGATTTATCGTGTTGGCGGTTTGCTCGAGTTCGCGTTAAGCGAGCCGCAAATCAGTTGCGAACTGATCGCGGACGGTCACCACGTTTCGGCGACGTTGATGAAAATGTTGTATCGCGGGAAAGGCGCGCGCGGCATTTGCCTCGTGACCGATGCTACTGCGGGCGCGGGGTTACCTGAAGGATCTCGATTTTTGCTTTTCGGTAGAGATTGCGTTGTGGAAAATGGGGCTTGTTTGCTCGCCGACCGCTCCGGGCTGGCAGGCAGTGCCGCGCGGATGATTGATCTTGTGCGAACGCTCATTCATGCTGCTGAGGTCCCCTTGCACGAAGCAGTCACGATGGCGACAGAAAATCCTGCGCGCGCGATTGGCGTCGAAACAAAAGGGAGATTGGCGGTTGGAGCCGATGCAGACTTTGTTGTTCTCTCGCCAGAATTGGACGTGTTGCGAACATTTAGCGGCGGCGAGGAAATCTTTTCGTTAGAGAAAAATAGAATCATAAGACGACCGCACGCATCGTTCGATCCGTGACGCGAAGCTGAACGAGCTGCGACCGGCGGACGCTACTTAGCCAGTAGGTCGAAACGTGCTCATGATCTGCTCGGTCAGCTTAATCTGAGTGTCGCGATTGTATTCAGCCGGACGGTTGGATGGATCAAAGTTGCTCAAGTTCACGGAGCGAAGTTCGAAATCGAAGTGAAGGTTCGTGCTCTTCCAGGTGTAAACGATGTGCAGCGTTAAATGCCCGGCGCTGCCTTCCTCCAGTTTAGCACGTTCGAAAGTCACATTGCCTGCGGTAAAACGACCAAAGGTTTCCGCACCTTTCAGCAAGTCGTAATCGCCCGGAACAATGATTAAGCGCTTGTCTTTAAGGTTCGTCCTCACTGGAACAGCAAAGCCGCTAAACAGGGTTGAATCTTTCGGGTAATCCGCGACAGCGCGTTTGACGCCGGCCGGCAGGCAAATACGAAAGCCATGCTCAGGATCGGCATGCGCAAAAGAATACTGCGGCGGACAATGTGGCAACGCCTTCGACTCTTTGTTAAGATCGTGGGCGCAACCTGCTGTCACGATCAGCATGACTGCGGCACAAATCGTTCTCATGTGTTGTGAGTGAAACATGAACAGGTTCGCTACTCGTTAGGCGCTTCCTTCATCGGGCTAAAGCCGCGGTGTTAGCGACCGTGTCATAGCGACATCAAGAATTCTGCAATATCAAGTGACGCGCGCGGTCGACTCAGCCTACTGATATTCGCCGCCCATTCGCGCCATTGCCTTGCCCCATCGGCAAACGCACGCTGGACATTCGCGACAACTTTGCGTGGCGAATGCGCAATCACGCCTGAATTAGTTTCGACAATGAGTTGGGCATTGCCTTCCTCCTGACCGGCGACGACGTGATTGATGATCATCGGGCAGCCAGCGGCGATCGTCTCCTGCACTGTCGCACCTCCAGCTTTTCCGATCAGCAAATGACTGGCCTGTAGCATGCGCGGAAGCTGATTGGTCCAGCCGAGGATCTTGACGTTGCGATCGGCCGACGCCGTTTCGATGTCCGGCCGTAGTCTATCGGCGCGGCCAATAGTCACAGTGAGATCGACGTCAAGATCGGCGAGCCGCTGCACGAGTTCGGGCGCGCCGCGTGTTGCGGCATGGATCATATAGAGGACTCGGCGTTTGGAATTGCCCGAAGGCAGTTGTCGATCTTGCGTGGAATCGGCAAATTTCGGACTAACGGGAAATCCGAATATTTTGATTTTTTGTGGCGAGACTTGATCTGCTCGCAAAACCGCGGCGCTCTGCTCGTTTGGAACGAGGAAGTAATCGGCGTCGCAGCGATACCAAATTTTGTTGACGGTGATCGAGTCAGTCACAACGACGACGCTTTTGCAGAGTCTGTCTGGCCCCAAAATCTGCTGAAGCAGATACGGATAAGCAGGAAAAGAGGAAACAACTACGTCCGGTTGAAAGCGGTCGAGCAAAGCAGCGAAATCCTCCTTGAGCCGGGAAAATCGCTCGAAATTTTTATCATAATCCTTCTTGCGATCGATCCATCGGTAAACGGTTCCCCAAATACGCGGTCCAAAATCAACCACCCAAAGATAACTCCTTCGGACCGTTTCGTTGATCAGGGGGTAGGCTTCCGCAAAAAGGTCGCGCAATTCGACCTCGGTTTGATCAGGGGCGACGCAGGCCAATCCGTCACGAACTCCTCGAGCTGCGCTGTTATGTCCTTCTCCAAAGCCGGCGGTGAGGATCAGTATCCTTTTTTTCACAACTCGTTAGGCAAAAGCAGACGGAACCAGAGCGGACGGAAGTTTACTCGCGAAGGCGTTCGGAGTTTAATGGATATTTACGTCGGGCAAAGTAAACTCTGGCAGAGATGAAATATCTCGGATTCATCTGGCGCGTTTTGCGGCGCATGGTTTGGGAAACTGCGACCGACGCCACAACCGGTCTGGCCGCCCAGATGGCGTACCTGCTTCTTTTTGCGCTCGCTCCCGGATTACTTTTTCTCTGGCATCTGCTCGGTCTTTTCGGCACCGATCCGACCAAGCTGCATCGAATGTTTCTTCTCTTAAAAAGTTTCATGCCACCGGATCCGAAAGTGCAGGACATCCTGGATTCTGCGATGGCGAATGTGGTGGTGACAGGCTCGAGCGGCCTGCTCGCGAACGCAGGTATCATTCTTGGAATTTATTTCGGGACGGTCTTCATAGCGACCATTTCACGAGCTCTGAGCCATACGCACGGAGTGCGCGAAGATCGCAATTGGTGGTCGAAATATATTATCTCATTTTTCATGCTCTTCTGGTTTGGGATCGTCATCCTGTTTTGTTTTAACGCGATTGTCTTCGGCGAAAAACTGGCCGGTCTTGCGGAAGTCAACTTTCAGCTCGCGTTTCCACTGCAAGCATGGATCGCGACGCTAAATTTGCCGTTTACCTTTGTGGCGCTGATTTTTCTGGCGCTCGCGCTTTATCTCCTGACACCGGAAAATTATTTGACCATCCGTCAGGCTCTGCCGGGCGCGATTTTCTTTTCGATCGGCTGGATCATCGCGACCAAACTTTTTCAGCTCTATGTGGCAAGGTATGATCGCTACAATCCGACTTATCTCGCGCTGGCGTCCATCGTCGTGCTGCTCACCTGGATGTATTTGACTTGTCTCCTGCTTTTGCTGGGTGGCAAATTGAACGCTATTCTTCGCCGGGAACGCGAAAGAATGCGCAGTGCAACGCCTCTCGGGCCCGAGCCTGCCGCGCGCGCAGCCTGACGCGCCTAACGAATCACCACGCAATCCTTCCAAAGTTGCCCCGAAAAGCGTTCAGGGTTGAACGCGTCGCGCGCTCTGTTACGCTCCGTCGCAGTTGTGCGTTTTCGCATTTGGTTCGTAACTGCACTCGCCTTTGGCGCAATCGTGGGAAGTCTCCTTCGCGCGCAAGTCAGTGACGAACAGAAAAGTCAGCGCGACGAATCGGAGCAAAGAGAGACACACGCCACCTCGTCTCCGAAACCAAAGAAATCTCCGAGCCCGATTCCAAAAGCAAAGGCAGCATCGGACAAGGCAGGGAAGAAGCATCGAACTTCTGCAACTCCAGAAAAAGCGCCAACCGCGATTCCACACGCGAGATTAGCAAACGAAGAGTCAGGAAACGAAAAGGAGCCTTCCGCAAGAGCCAAAAAAACGCCGAGCCCAGCGTCGGAAACGAAACCGGTAAAAGAAAAGTCCACTGCCGACGGTAGCGAATCGCCGAGCTCACAGGAATCGCCGCGCGCTCGCAAGGCAAAGTTGGCGGAAAAATCCGGCGAAGACGAGGAGGCATCGCCAGAGCCGACTCCGCGCGAAACTCCCCAGCCCAGCGCCGCTTCATCAAAATCAAAAAGGCGCCACACGCCCACACCCAAACCGAAGGCAGCGAAGAAAAAATCTCAGGAGAAAGAAGCCTCGCCCAAAGGCAAGAACGCCGCGAAACCCAAACACGCGCGAGAGGAAGACGAAACGCCAAGGCCGGAAAAAACACCGGCCCCTCCGGCGGAAGAGCGCGCCGCCGCGCCATCAGTAAGCCCAACTCCCGCCCCGAAAGCTT
>QHNF01000370.1 GCA_003218345.1 Verrucomicrobiota bacterium
ATACCAGTCGATCCCAAACTCCTGGACCAGCTTCTTCGTCTCGTCTTCTCCCCTACGGTCTAACTTGTCGATCACGTTGAGAAATTCTGCGATTCGCGGGTCTGGAATTTCATACCCGCCTAGAAACTTTAGCCAACCTTGGCGGTCGCTGATTCGAACAACCACATCGCTGCTCGAAAAACCAAACGCACGCAGGATATCGATCGCCAACGAAATCAGTTCGACATCCGCTGCGAAATCGTTTTCCCCCACGATGTCGCAATTGAGTTGGAAATGTTCGCGCAATCTTCCGCGCTGCTGCTTTTCGTAGCGGAAGAATTGGCCGATAGAAAACCATTTGAGCGGTTTTTTGAACTCGCGTTCATGCGCGGCAACCACGCGGGCCAGTGTGGGCGTCAGTTCGGGGATCGCCACTTCGCGTTCGCCTTTATCCGTGAAATTGAAAAGTTGATCGACAATTTCTGCGCCGCTCTTTTTTTTGTATAAGTCGGTTTCCTCGAGAATGGGACCGTCCCATTCGACAAAGCCATAACGGCGAGCAACTTCGCGCCAGCGCGCAAAGACGTAATTGCGGACGGCGCAATCGCCCGGCACAAAATCACGAAAACCGGGTAATGCCTGCATAAAGCTCACGTTACGATCACCCCGTCCCAGATGGGCGGTAGGCCGTCAATGCGACCATCCGAGGCCGAACTTACGATTTCAGGGCGTAGCTGAGGAAGCTCCGGCGCTAAGGGGCCGGAGACATAAACGATGGAGAACATCCATTCAATCAAAGCAGAGGGACAAATATGAAACAAACGAGATTAGTGAAAATATTGGCAGCCGGAGTGGCTTGCGGGGCAGCGGTTGGTATCGCGCTGGCGCAAGAGACCACAACCACGACGACCACGAGGGACCCGGTGACGGGCACAACGACAACCGCGTCGGCGACGACCAGCACTGCCGGCACAATTGCCACGTACACCCCGGATTCGGATTACTTTACATTCCGAACAGCGCCTAATGTGGCGCCTGTGCGTTATTATTACACGAGGGACACGACCATTTTGGATCCGGAAGGTCGCACCGTAAGTTGGTCGGCCATTCGACCAGATGCGCCCGCGACCATCTACTATACCAATGTTGGCGACCGGGTAGTCGTGCGCAGAGTTGTGCTGAGCCAGCCTGCGCCGGTCTACAAAAAAGAGACTACCACGACGACGACGACAACAAGGCCTTAAGGTTAACTAAAAACATAAATGGAACTCTAGCCGCGCGGTCACCGACCGCGCGGCCTTGTTGGAGCGAGTGCGGTGTGTCCGAGGTCAGCGACCTAGGCTACAGCGGCGATCTGCGGCGCCGCACTAGGCGCTATAAGGAGCGGGTTTCCACATGCCTGCTTCTCGCGTAAATTCGCGGCCGGATGGCTCGATCAACAAGAGAGAAACCCGATTTGCAGAAAAAGGTGCATGAAGTGCCGCACAAGCCTGGTGTGTACCTGATGCGCGACCGGTTTAATCGGGTGATTTATGTTGGCAAAGCGCGCGATTTGCGCAAAAGGGTGGGTTCATATTTCCTGCCGTCAAAACTGACGCAGGCCGATTTGAAAACGCGCGCAATGTTGGAGGCGACCTGGGATTTTAATACCCACACGGTTCGCAGCGAAGCGGAATCAGTTTTACTCGAAGGCAAACTGATCAAGGAATATCGGCCGCGTTACAATGTTTCATTTCGCGACGATAAACGGTTTCTGTTGGTCAAGATTGACACCTCGGAAGAATGGCCGCGCTTTCGGCTTACTCGTTTTAAGAAAAACGACAGTGCCCGCTACTTCGGACCGTATGCAGACGCAGGCGCATTGCGGCAGACACTTAATTTGATGCGCAAGAAATTTGGCGTGCTCACGTTTGGCCGGGGAGCGCCGAACGAGCGTGAATTGAAATCCTCGACGTATCAGGTGCCGGTCCGCTTGAGCGAAGTTAACGCCGAGCAATACCGCGAGCGCGTTGCCCAGGCATGCGAGTTTCTCGAGGGGCATTCGCGCGAAATGATCGCAGCGCTGGAAGAGGAAATGCGCAAGGCGGCGGAGCAAATGGATTTCGAGAAAGCGGCTGAACTGCGCAACATGATCGAAGACGTGCGCGCGACAACCAAACCCATGCGGCGTTTTACGCGCGGAAGTTTGCCGAGCGCGATCGATCCGA
Organism: Verrucomicrobiota bacterium; assembly: GCA_003218345.1. Lineage (GTDB taxonomy): Bacteria > Verrucomicrobiota > Verrucomicrobiia > Chthoniobacterales > UBA10450 > Udaeobacter. The sequence continues at coordinate 2,187 of QHNF01000370.1, forward strand.
TGGCGGACGTACGCGCATTGGCTGATGTGCTGCAACTGCCGCACGCACCTCGGGTGATGGAATGTTTCGATATCTCGAACATTTCCACGACACACGTTGTTGCTTCGATGGTTTGTTTCAGAGACGGCGTACCGGATAAGGACAATTATCGGCGCTATCGAGTACGAACAGTCGAAGGCCAGGACGATTTTGCGAGCATGGCCGAGGTGGTCAGGCGCAGATATTCGCGGATTTTGCTGGAGGCACGTGAGGTGAATCCCGACGCGGCGGAGTTTTCTCAGGAAAATGCTGCCGACGCCCTGGAACGCTGTAGGGCAACCGCTTCGGTTGCCGGCCCCGCGGATGACAAGCAAAGCGTTCGCCCTGCAATTTCGGAGAGCACCGCGCCATCGTATGTTCGTTTGCCTGATCTGATCATTGTTGACGGCGGAAAGGGGCAACTTTCGGCCGCGTGCCGTGAATTGCAGCGGTTAGGTTTGCACGATCTTCCCATCATCGGTCTGGCTAAGGAACACGAGGAGATTTATCGGCCAGGCCGCGCGTTGCCGCTCCAACTTCCATTGGATTCCGGCGCCTTGCGATTGCTCCAGCGCATTCGCGATGAGGCTCATCGCTTTGCCAACGCCTATCATCAGCTGCTCATGAAAAAACGCATCGGCGAAAGCATCCTTGACGATTGCCCCGGTGTGAGTCAGAACCGCAAGAACCTGTTGCTGCAAAAATTTGGTTCGGTGAACCGGCTCCGCTACGCGAGCGTGGAAGAAATCGCGTCCACGGAAGGGATTGGTCGAAAGCTGGCGGAAGAAGTGCATCGATTCCTGCAAAGACATTGATTTATCCGCAGATCTCGCAGATTAACGCAGGTTCATTGGATGAGGTCAATCTTGGGAAATCTGGGCAATCTGTGGATCGCCTTCTCAATCCTGGCAACGCCACCTGCATTATTGGCTCAGGCGCTGGCGCCATCTGCTGCGCCTAGCGCGTCGCCGCCAGGCGAAGAGGAAACAATTGTCCCCACCTTCGAGACGCAAAAACTCGCGCGCACTTACATTCTCGATGTTCCGGCACCGCGCGGCCAGATCACAGATCGCAACGGCGCGCCGCTCGCACAAAATCGGCTCAGTTACAATCTCGCCATCAACTTTCCCACGCCGCTTGATTTTTCCGATGCGCAGGCGCTCAGTTTCGCCAGAGAGAAGATCGACAGCGCAGGAAAATTAATTGGCCGCAAACTTCGGATTTCCGACGAAGCGATCCTTCGCCATTACCGCAACCGGGGAATCATGCCGCTGGAGATCGCGCAGAATCTCAGCCAGTCGGAGTACGAACAGGTCAAAGATAATTTGCCCGCTGGCAC
>QHNF01000047.1 GCA_003218345.1 Verrucomicrobiota bacterium
TAGAAGAGTCGGCAGTGAGATTACAGTCCCCACGTCTTTGTAATTCTCCAGCGCTCCGGGCAGCGTCCACGTCCTCTTATAAGCCTCGTCCGTGTTAAGTCTGCTGCCGCTCGGTGAGGACACACTGGACTTTCTGTCGTGCGCGATCAATAAGCGTCTCCAGAACGGGCTCTTCAGCGCATCATTAAAAGTTTTTGGCCCTTCGGCCAAGCTCTTGACCGCGCTCACGCCATCAATCGTATGGACGCGTTGGGTGAGTTTTTGAATTCGTCCCAGTATCGAGGCGAAGAGATATCGCGCGACGACACCGCCAGAATCACTTCCGGCTGCGATGGAAAACGCCGCTCGATCTCTTTAGTTTGTTGGGTCCCGGGGTCATTGGTTGAGAAGAAAAAATTCTGATCAACCACTGGCTTGAGATCCACGAATGTTGCCACCAGCGCGAACAACACGCCGGTGATCACCACCATCACCAATGCGACCCTAACGGGATTCGAACCCGTGTTACCGCCGTGAAAGGGCGGTGTCCTGGGCCTCTAGACGATAGGGTCACAAAAGCGCGGGCAATATCGAATTCCTACTCTTACACGCAAGGCAAATTGCCTGCGAGATCCTTCTTACTGTTGTTATTTCTCCTGCTTGCCTGCGGAGCCAACCTGCTCGCGAAGATTTTTGGAGTACACTTGCGAAGGCTGCTGCTCCGACGAACAAAGTTCGTGAACCAACGCGGCTGCGCGCGCGGTTGCGCCATGATGCTCGCTCAATACTTCGCGTGCGTTTTGGACGAGTTGCCGGCGAACCTCGCTATCGTGCAGAAGCTCGTCGATCGCCTGTTCAAGCGAATCGACGTCGCGGACCTGGATCGAGCCTTTTCTTAAAACAAGCGCTTTAGCCAGCGTCGCGAAATTCTCCATGTGCGGACCAAAGATCACCGCTTTGCCCGCCATAATTGGTTCCACGGGATTTTGTCCACCGTGCGCAGTCAGGCTTTTTCCAATGAACACAATCGTGGCAATATCGTACCAGCGTTGCAGTTCACCAGTCGTATCGAGGAGAACACAATCTGTATCGAGTTCGTCCGGCGACTGCCGGATCGCTTCACTCGCTAGCCCGACGCGCAATGGCAAAGCCGTCAATTGCGCCCGAATTTCCTGCACCCGTTCAACGTGCCGTGGCGCAATGAACAGGCGCAATGACGGAAATTGATGACGCAAACGCAGGAAAACGGTAGCCAGAATTGCCTCTTCACCACGATGCGTGCTACCGCCGAAGAGCACGGGGCATTCCGAATTGACCCAAGCGAGGCGGGTCTGATGCTTGGCCTCTTGAACTTCCGACATCTGATCACGACCGTCGGGATCGTATTTGATGCTGCCAACAACATGGATTCGCTCTCGCGCAACACCGAGCGCTGCCCACCGATCAGCATCTTCCCGCTCTTGTACGCAAACCAAATCGAGAAGCCGGAAGGTCGGCGCGACAAAAAATCGAAACTGCCGATATCTTCGTTCGGATCGAAGGGATAACCGCGCATTGACCAACACAAGTGGAATGCGGCGCGTATGGGCTTCGGCGGCGAGATTGGGCCAAATCTCAGCCTCGACGAGAATAATTCTCACCGGACGAATGACAGAAAACGCGCGACGGATGATCGTCCAATAATCTAGCGGCGTGTACATGACCTCGATCCAGGGTGGAGCGTTTTTGTTCGCCAAAGCGAAGCCGGTTGTAGTGGTAGTGGTCACGACGCAGCGCAAATCCGGTTCGACAACGCGCAATGCGTTGGCCAGTTTCAGCGCGATGTTTACCTCGCCTACACTCACTGCGTGCAGCCAGGTCGATTTTTGTTTCGAGAGACATGCGCGCAGCTGACGATCATAAATTCCCAAGCGCTGCCCGAATTTTTCACGGTAACCGCCGCGACGGGCCATCTTCACGAAATAGCCCGGCAAAAAGAACAAGAGCCCGATTGGCCAAAACAAATTGTAGATGAAACGGATCACACTATTCTCGAAATTTGACGATCATTTTGAAAGCGACGCAAAGAGGCGATCCCTTCGAAAGCCTCGCGAGACGGAATTCACTGCTTCAGCAATTTCGCACGCAGTGTTTTTGAATCCGGTGAGTCTCCGCACGCTTTTGGCCTCGATAACCAGGTGCCAGAAAAAGGACTTCAGTGGCGCCGTATGTTTTCTGACGAACGAGGTGCCACATCTTTTTTTCAGGGACAGTTTCATCCGGTCGCTTTTCCAAGACGAAAATCCCATCTGGGTCTAGTAACTGAGGTAACGCTTCGTTTGTCAGCAACCTTTCAGTGTAGCGCTCGCCGCCTTTCGTCTTTTCATATGGCGGATCGGCAAAAATGATATGAAACGTTTCCACGCGCGAACAATGCCGGAGAAAATTGAAAACGTCCTGTTGCAGGACGCGTCCCTTTAATCTTGTTTTGGCGAGATTTCGCTCGATTATTTCCGCCGATTGCCGATCTCCTTCGACAAAGAGCACAGAAGACGCTGCGCGGCTGAGCGCTTCAATTCCGAGACCGCCGCTCCCGGCAAAAAGGTCGAGGACGCGCGCACCGGCGATCGCGTCACCCAAGCTGGAAAAGATCGCGGCTTTGACGCGATCCATCGTCGGTCGGACACCACGCTTCGGAACTGCCAGGCGGAGCCCGCCGGCGCTGCCGGCGATGACTCTCATGGCGACAAGGTAGGCGTCGGCGTTGCAGTAGTTTGAGGTGACGCTTCCTCCGGCGACGTAGAAGGCGAAGGCGTGGCAGGCATCGCCTCTTCGATCTGTTTCTTTTTTTTCTTTGGTCGGTCCCTTTTTGCGCCAAGCAGGCTGTTGATCATACTGCTGAGGTCGCGGCCGACCAGCCTGTCCACCAAATTTGTGCTGGGTCGCTCAATGGTGCCGCCAACCTGAAAGTCGAGGGCAGAATAGCCCGGTTCATTGATGGGTTGAAAATTCTGGCGAATCGCTTTGAAAAGCTGGCGGCGAATTCTTTCGTTAATGGCGAGCTGAGAATCGAGTTTCAACTTGCCGTCAAACCCAACCGTGCCCGATGCCGAAAGACGAATATTCGGCGAGCGCAAGATCAGTTCGTCGATGGTGACCAACCCCGGGTTCACATGATATCTTGCCTCGGCTTGCTCGAGATGAAGCTCTCTTAGCTCTTCGATTTGAAGAAGCTCTCCCAACAACACCAGCAAGCTATACTGTTGCACTCGGCCATCGCGCAGAAAAATTTCGCCGTTTCCAACGAGCGCATCCGACTCGACAGTTTTCCCTGAAGCTTGGAAATTTCCCTCCAATTTGCCGCTCACCATTCCCTTGGGGCCGCCCGCGTCCGTGACAATCTGATCGGCCAGCACATTGCTAAACTTTACGCTCGTGGTGAAGGGAGAATCCTCCGCCTCCGGTTGCATGGCAAAATAGCCGTTGATCTCACCGTTTCCGGTACGCGCGGAAATTTTAGAAAGCTCCAGCACGTCGGGCTCGTAGCGAAGCGGGGAGCGCAGTTGCTCCAGGAAAAAGCGGTCCCGCAGCGAAATTCTTGCCACCTTCGTATCGCCATGGAGGGCGGCGGCACTCCGGATGGTAGTACCAAAGTCCACCCCGGTAAAACTCGCAAGCAGTCCACCGGCATGATCGAGAAAAGTGAAATTGCCATCCTTAATACTGACTCGTCGAACCTCCGGAGCCACCGCCAGTCGCGATTCCTGTTTCGGCGGTTTGTTGTTGACTGTCCCCTCGAGCGGATAGGGAAGATTCGTGGGAGTGGCGTTGACAACAGGACGCGTCTGTTTTTGCACAAATTCGGTTTCTGCTTGCGACTCGGAGGCGCTCGAAGCGGGTGCCTTTGTTTCTTGCGAACTGGGCAATCTCCATTTTCCTTTCGCGTCTTGCGGCCAAATTACGTTTGGATTGATCAGCGAGACTTCCTTGATGACCAACCGTTTGGAAAAAAGCGAGAGAAAGCGAACACGCAGCCGAAATGTTTTTGCTTTGAGGAAATATTTCGGGCCAATGGGCGACGTTTGCGCAATTGTAATGCCGCTCAACTCGAGCCCGCCCCAAGGGGTCACGCTCACGCGACGAATTTCCAGCGCGGTGCCGAGGCGTCGGCTGAGTTCCTGTTGAATCTTCGCTTGTGTGCCCTGCGATTGCACATACAGGTTCACGCCGATCAAAAGAATCGCGCCAAGCGCAATCACCGCCCCTAACGCAATCAAGATAATCCGGCGCACTTTTCTCACCCTGAGACGTTACGCAGGCCGAGTTTGAAGAAAAGACCAAAGCCCTCTGTTACCTTTCTCGTGTGACGAACACAGTTGTCATTCTCAATCCTGCCGCGGGCAATGAGCAGGCGAAGCGCTGGCAGGAGCGCGTGGAATCAATCATCTGCGGTTGCCCCATCCGCGTTACGTCGCATTCTGGCGAGGCGGAGGCGCTGGCCCGGCGCGCTGTCGAGGAGGGATTTGCACGAATCGTTGCGGCCGGCGGCGATGGAACAGTCAATCAGGTGGCAAACGGAGTCGCCGACAGCAATGCTGCATTGGGTCTGCTTCCCATGGGCACAGTGAACGTCTTTGCGATGGAGCTTGGCCTGCCATTGCACAATCTCGAGCTTTGTTGGGAGATTATTAAGGGCGCGAATATGCGTCTGGTCGATCTACCGATAGCGAATGGAAAATACTTTGTTCAGCTTGGCGGCGTGGGGCTCGATGCACAAGTCGTCAAGGAAACCAGCCTCGCTTTCAAGCGCAGCTTCGGCCCGCTCAGCTATCTCATCTCCGCAGCGCAGATTGCGGCACGGAAACCACCGAAGCTTCTTATTGAATCGGAGAATGCCTCGGTGGAAGAGGGATCGTTCGTGCTTATCGGAAACGGCCGCCTTTACGGAGGACCTTTCCCCTTTTTCAAACACGCTATCATCGATGATGGCTTGTTTGATGTAGTCGTGTTCAAACGGCTTGGTTACCTCGAAATCATCAAGTATCTGCAGGACGTTGTATTCAGCTCGGACATTCATGTTCCCGAAATCGAATATTTTCAGACTCGGCGCCTGCGCATAACGAGTGAGCAGGATGTTCCTGTGGAACTCGACGGCGAACTAGCGGGCAATTGTCCGGTTGAGTTCCAAATCAAGAAAAAAGCGCTTCGAGTTCTAGCGCCCGCCCCTTTGTCCTGATCATGCCGGACAATTTCGTGTTACATATGTCGCATAAACTTGTCTTCCCTCAGCCCGGTTGGGTTTAGCGCGCTGCGGCAACTAGTCTTTCGGGCAAACCGGCGTGATATTTCGTGCAATGGATCGCGATAACGCCTGGATTCGCGAAAAGGCAGCCACATCGCTCAACCCCTCACAGGTCGAAACAACCCTGATTCAGCTTAGCAAAAAGTGGGCGGCAAACGCGCTGCCATTTGCTGATGTCGTCGAACAATTTCCGCTGGGCGAAGCTGCCCTGCTTCATCTTCTGGCCGTCTCCAGCATTTGCGCGACCCGACTAACACAGGATCCGGACAGTCTTCTGTGGCTTTGCGAGCCGGAAATCTGTCGCGCGCCTCGCGGATACGCGGAAATGTTGAATGAACTCTACAAGCTAGCCATCGGACGAGTCCGTCCGACGGGCGGACTGGCGGGCGACTCAGTCGTAAGCCCGGCACCTGACTAGTCCGTCCGATTGGCGGACTAAAATTTTGCAGCGCTCCGCTTTTGGAAAGGCCGCGAGATGACGCGCATCGCTCTTCGCGAGCTTGCAAACGTAGCACCACTGGAGGAAACCACCGGAGAGCTTTCACAAGTCGCAGAAATTTGCATCCGCCGCGTGTTCGAACATTGGAACGCCGAATTGCGGGCCCGTCACGGTTCGCCCACCGCGGCGTTTGCCATTCTCGCGCTTGGGAAACTCGGTGGCGGCGAGTTGAATCACAGCTCAGATGCCGATCTTCTTTTTCTATACAGCGACGAAGGCCAGCTCACGCCGCACATTTCCTATCACGAGTTTTTCAACCGGCTGGGAAATAGAATTCTCGAAACATTTTCAACCCCCCATCCGGCAGGCTCACTTTTTCGTGTCGATCTGCGTCTACGCCCGGAAGGCTCGGCAGGACCCCTGGCCAGGTCGCTCGAGAGTATGGAAAATTATTACGCCGGGTTCGGCGAAACTTGGGAGCGGCTTGCGTTAATCAAAGCGCGCGGAATCTGCGGTAGCCGTGAGCTGGCTTACGAATTCCTGCGCCAACTTCAGTCTTTTATTTATCCCAGGAGCGTGTCGCCCGATTTGCTGGATGAAGTCGCCAGTATCAAGCGGCGCATCGAACGCGACATCGTGGGAGCGGACAAGCTGGAACGCGACGTAAAACTTGGACGCGGCGGCATTCGCGAAATCGAATTCATCGCGCAAACACTTCAGCTTATACATGGAGCGCGTCATCCGTTCCTGCAGGAACCGAGTATGCTCAAAGCGTTGCGAGCGCTTCGTCAATTGGATATTCTTCCACGCGATGAAGTGCTGACCCTCGACAACACTTACCGGTTTCTCCGCCGCGTGGAGCATCGTTTGCAGATAGAGGCAGAGCAGCAGACGCATATTGTCCCTCGCAACCCGGAAGCTTTGCGGCAGCTTGCGCTTAGTCTTCGCTTTTCGTCCAGCGAAGATTTCACTGCGGCCTTGCAAGAAGGAATGCGCACTGTTCGACCGATTTTTCAACGGATCATTTCCGGAACGTCCGTGGAACCGGCCAAGTCTCCTAAGGTGAATGACCTGGAAATTTTCAGCGACCAGAAACGCGCAGCCAAGGCGCTTAGCGACCTCGCCCAAGGCACTGCCGGTTTCCACATCGCGCCGCGGACGCGCCAGATATTTCGCAAGTTGCGTCCGGTTTTAATCGGATGGCTTGCGAAGGCTGCGGATCCGGATGCAACTCTGAATCAATTCGTTCGCTTCGTGGAAGCCTACGGTTTACGCAGTTTGTTCTTTGAGCTTCTGGTCGCAAATCCTCGATTGCTCGAGTTGCTGGTGAAGACTTTTGACGCCAGCCGCTTTGCCGGCGAGCTTTTGATTCGGCGGCCACAACTTCTGGAAGACATCACCCGCGACCCAACCTTTGATGAACCGCGATCGACGGCAAAAAATTTGCGGCGGCTCGATTCGTTAGGCGCGGATGCAGCCAATCTCGACCCGGTGCGCGCATACCGACAGAGGCAACTATTGCGCATCATCATGCGCGAAGTACTGGGGCTTGCCAGCCCAGCAGCAACCTTCGCCGAGCTTTCCGATCTGGCCGAAGCCTGTCTGCTTTTTACGGCGAAGCTTTTTCGAAGCGAGCAATTGACCATCATCGCGTTCGGAAAATTTGGTGGACGCGAGATCAGCTACGGCGCGGATCTGGACGTTTTATTCGTAGGCGACGACACGCGCGCCGCGCAAAATCTCATGATCGCCATGGCGCAGCCAACTGCAGAGGGAAATATTTGGGCGCTGGATGCAAGGCTGCGTCCTGAAGGGGAAAAAGGCCCGCTCGTTTGTTCGCTTGAGACTTATCAATCGTATTTCACAAACCGGGCGCAGCCGTGGGAATTGCAGGCCCTGACTCGCGCGCGGGCCATCAGCGGACCATTACAAAACGAATTTATGGAAATTGCAAGACGCGCCTGGCGCCTGGCCGGCCAGGAATCCGACCTTCTCATAAGAATCGATAGCATGCTCGAGCGCATTCGGCGCGAGAGAGGAAGTGGATCGGATTTTCTCGATTTAAAGACCGGAAGCGGCGGAATTATAGAAGCAGAATTTCTCGTTCAAGCGTTGCAAATGCGCGAAAATATCTGGGAGCAGAATTGGGAGCGCGCCATTGATGTGCTGCACGAGCACGGGCACGTGGCCGATTCGGACGTTGCCAAACTCAAAAAGGCTTACGCGCTGCTGCGCCACTGCGAACTTGTATTGCGACGCTATGAGAACAGAAGCGTTTCAACGCTCCCGAGCGATCCAACGGAGCAACGAAAGTTTGCCCTTCGTCTTGGTTACGATGACTTCGAAGCTTACGGCCGCCATTATCTCGACGCTCGCGATGCGATTCACACGCTGTACGAACGGCACATTAAATCAAGGAAGGGCGACTCCCCGGTTGCCCTCGGCAGTTAGCCTCCTTCGTCAGGGCTTCGGCGGATCAAGGAAAACCGACGCTCCTTGGGGCATTCGCTTCAACCGTTCGAGGTGTTTAACGCTTTAACACCGAGCGAAGCACTAGCCTGGAATGCCTTTGAGCATTTCAGTGTTGGTCGGAAATTTTTTCACAAACATCAAGAGACGCTGGATCGCTTCCTCTGGTTTGTGACCGGCCAGGCCGCGCCGGATAAGATTAATTTTCTCCAGTTCCCACGGTTGCAGCAGCAACTCTTCGCGCCGCGTGCCAGAGAGAAAGATATCCACTGCCGGATAAATTCGCTGGTCGCTGATTTTTCGGTCGAGCACCATTTCCATATTTCCAGTGCCTTTAAATTCCTGAAAGATCAGCTCGTCCATGCGGCTGCCAGTCTCAATGAGCGCCGTGGCGACAATCGTGAGAGAACCGGCTTCCTCGGTATTGCGCGCGGCTGCGAAGATTTTGCGCGGAATTTCCATGGCGCGCGCATCAATACCGCCACTCATCGTACGACCGCCGCCGGCCATCGCATTATTAAATGCGCGAGCGGTGCGCGTGATGGAGTCGAGAAG
>QHNF01000048.1:0-464 GCA_003218345.1 Verrucomicrobiota bacterium
TTCAGCGGATCGAGGGCGAGACCCCGTTCCCAATAGGCAACACTTTCATCCCAATGTCCCTTGCGCCGCATGATTGCCCCAAGGGCGTATAAGACTTCGCTGTTACCCGGCAACATTTTGCTGACGCGCTCGAAGGTGGCTTTGGCCGCGACTCCTCTCGCGTGCGCGCGCATGCAATGAGTCGCTGGCACCGTTTGACGTTCAGTAGCTGATATGTTCGATTGAACAGTCATGCGTGCGGCACGCCTTCAACAGGCACTGGAACGACTCACTGCGGCGATACGTGATGTTGAATCCGAGCTTGCGGCAATGAAAGCCGAACACGACCCGCTCGCGTCCCACATCTTTGTTTCACGCCGTCATTATCGGAACGCCAACGATACGAAAAGCGGAAAGCGCCGCGAGCTGAACGCCCGGCTGAGTTTCAATACTGCCTGCGTGCTTGGCTTTCGCGGGAGTCACGA
>QHNF01000048.1:608-11761 GCA_003218345.1 Verrucomicrobiota bacterium
GCAGATTGAAGCGCTTAGTGCGGGGTTGCAGAAGGTGAACGCGCAAGTCCAGATGAGCAAACCTGCGTCACAAGTGGTCAACAATCCCTAAAGCCGCTATCGATAAGTGAATAGAACAACGGTTTCCGCAAAAGATCAAAAGGCAATGACAGGGACAGTTAATATTATCACCGCCGTATATATCGGCGACAACACCGAATACGCCTACGAAAAGAACAAGGCGTATGGCTTAAAACTAACCCAGGATGATCAATTCCCTATTGTCGTGACGGGCTTAAAGGAATTCTCTACAGAAGAAGAGGAAACCAAACAAAGACTTGTCTATTCTCCTCTGAACAACATGCTCGGTCATTGGGACGAGATCAGGAATACAATGGGGACATTCACGGAGGAAAATATCTAAGCGGCAGGCGAGTCGCTAGGGTTAGTTGCTCAAGTCTAATGCGAACTGAATCCTGGCAACCGAACCTGGGTGCTCTGTAACCGAAAGAATCGCTCGACCAAATGCTAAATTTTCGGCAGATTGCATCGGTAACATGCCAAAGCTTATCATCAGCGGGACAACACACGAACTCGTTGACGACCTGGTCACAATTGGACGCGGTCCGGACAACACGATAATCATAAACAATCCTTCGGTCTCGACCCGCCACGCGCAGTTGCAGTTGGCTGGCGAAACGTATCGGTTGAAAGATCTCGATTCGACCAATGGCACACACGTTAACGGTATTCCGGTCACCGAAACATTGCTTCGTTTTGATGATCGGATCCGATTTGGTGCCATCAAGGCCCGCTACGAATCCGATGCGAGCGGATCGCAACCGCTGCCTCAGCTTGAAGAGATCAAGGCTAGGCCGGCAGAATTGAGTGCAGCGCCGGTCGACTTTACCAATGCTTCCCCGTTCCCGCGCCAAAGACAGCAGAGCGACTCCGTTCGCACTGGAATTTTCATCGGCTTGGCAGTTGTCCTACTTGTGTTTCTGGGGAGCATGCTGGCAGTGCTCATGATGCACGCGCCGGCATTGTAAGTCGTTGTTTCGAGCGCAGTGAAGCGCACTCGAGGAATTTCTCATTGCTAAAAGAAGGCTCGTGCTTAATTGCACGTTCGCTGAAGAGCAGTAAGAGATGTTTCGATCCCGTTCGACGTGATGAAAATGCAAAAACGCCTGCTTCTCTTCGACATCGATGGCACGTTGATCCATTCGGGCGGCGCGGGTGTGTACGCACTAAAGTCCGTCTTAAAAGAGCGCTTCGGTATTGCTGATGATCTGCGCGACATCGAGATCGCGGGTATGACCGATTCAGGCATCGTGGTCAGCATACTAAAAAAGCACAACATTCCCGCCACTAACGAAAATGTGAGCGCGTTTCTGGATAGCTACGTGCATTTTCTCTCGTTGGAATTACCGCGTCGCAAAGGCAAAGTGCTTCCCGGCGTGCTGAAGTTGCTCGAACGACTCAAGTCGCGGCCGCATCTTGTGCTCGCGCTACTCACTGGAAATGTCTCCCGCGGCGCGCAACTAAAGCTTGAACACTATGGCGTCTGGCACTTTTTTGAATTTGGCGCGTTTGCTGACGATCATCGGGACCGAAACCGGCTCGGGCCATTCGCTCGCGCGCGTGCAGAGGAAAAGCATGGCCGCGCGTTCTCCGCCTCCGAGATCGACGTAATTGGGGACACGCCGCGCGATATCGCGTGCGGCAAATCATTCGGGGCGCGCACGATCGCGGTCGCAACGGGCACATGGAGCCGTGATGACCTTGCAAAATATCAGCCGGACTTCCTGATCGAAGACCTTTCAGATGTGGAATCCATAATCAATACGCTCGGATGGTGATCCATTGACGATTGAAGGGTTGATGAAAAAAAACGGTTCGCCAGCCGCCCCAATGCCGGGTCAAGACCGCCCCAATGTCCTGCCGCTTAAGGGCGAAATCGATCTGCACGTTTCCCCTGCCGTCACGGCATCACTCAACGCAATGATCGAGAAAAAACCGCAACGCTTGGTGGTAGATCTTTCGCACGTGACTTACATCGACAGCGCGGGTCTGGCGGCTCTTATTGGAGCAATGCAGAACGTCGAGAGCTACGGAGGCCAATTCTTGCTCGCCGGCTTGCAGGAAACCGTACGCTCGATTTTTGAAATCTCGCGGCTTGATCAAGTGTTTCAGATTTTCCCAGACGTAGATGCTGCGCTGGCTGGGTAGCGCACGCGTCTCGCGTGTTGGTTTCGACGTCTCGCCGAAACAGGCTTTCCATGAGTTCACAATCTAGCGAGAAGCGTCGTATACAAGAAAAGTCCACGATCGCGAGAACGCGCTCGCAGCACGCGAGACGCGTGCGCTACCCACAGGCTGCCGACAAAACTGCCAATGTTTGCTCGACGCTTTTTGCGATGTCGAATTGTGATGCGCGCGCAATGATGGTCGATCTTGCCGAGTCACGCCTCGACACATCCGACCAAAACTGGATCGCATCGCGCAGTCGCGTAATGTCACTGGGAAGATCGACAATTGATCCGTGGATCGCGTCTTCGAGAATTTCGCTGAAGCCATTGGAACGCGTTGTGATCACGGGCAATCCGCAGGCGAGCGCTTCGAGGCACGCATTGGAAAACGGATCGTAAATTGTAGGCAGGATGAAAATATCCGCAGCCGCGTAAACGCACACAAGATCCGTAACTTCGCCCAGAAACTTAACACGCTTTGATTTGTAAAGACGCTGGTTTCCACGGCCTGCAACGAGCATCCACAGCTTTGGGTTCTGACACAGCGCCGCCGCTTCGATTGCGAAAAGTAGTCCTTTACGGTGCCAGCCAGAGCCGGCAAACAGCAGCGCGATTTGATCTGGCTTTAATTTCAAATCGTCGCGCGATTTTTCGCGAAGCTCAGGATCGAACCGGAATTTATCGATTGGAATACCGTTGCGAACGATGTCGATCTTGTGAGCGGGATAGCCATAAAAATCGATGATTTCGTTTTTGACCATTTGTGAGGCGGCAATCACGCGCCCAGCGTTGCGATCTGCAAAAAGCGATTTCTCCAGATGCAACAGATCGCGATGTTTGCGGTTGAGAGCGCGAACAAATCGTTTCAGAGGCAGTTCGAATTTTCTTCTGCGCCCAAGCCAGGCGCGATGCACTCCATCGCCAGCGCGGTAAACGTCGCAACTCCAGACGCGCTCGAGGCTCAACAAGGCATCGCAGCAAATCTGCGACCGGATTTGCTCTAGCTCATCGGCAAATCCAATACTCGATTTTGCGCCGAGGCGCGTGATCGTTCCAAACGGCCAGTTCTCCTGCCGCCATTCTTTTGTGGTAATAAGATGCACATCATGTCCGGCTTCGACTACTCCCTGTGCGAGCCGTTCCAAGTAGGCTTCCGCGCCGCCAGTCGGTGAATAGCCGCGCCGGACAAAACCGATCGTGAGTTTTGTTGTCATTCAGGCGATCCAGTTAACCACTACGGGGAAGATGACCAGCTTTACTTATTCATAAAACATTTGTCGATGTCATGAAGCTCGGTCCGGCAGCATAACTGAGCTCCTTCTCCTTGAAGACTCATTAGTCGTAAAATGCGGCTACCGATTTCAGGTCTTGACGCTTGTACCCTATCCGTCATGGTTACTGTCAGTATGGTTGCAACCGCATTGGCTACACAAAGAGCAAGCATGCTTGATCTCGAGCGCTTGCGCGCAACTCCGCTAAACCGCGATCCTTTCGATTATCTTGTCGTGCCGACGTTCATTCACGCAGATGCGCTCGGGGCGATCAATGGCGACTATCCGGCTATCGAAAAGTCCGGCAGCTTTCCGCTTGCGGAAGTAACGTTCGGACCCGCGCTCGGAGACTTGGTGGAGCAGCTGAACGGGGACGAGTTCCGCTGCGCGATTGAGGAGAAATTCGGTATCGACCTCACAGGTCGCCCGACGATGGTTACGGTGCGTGGCCGTTGCAGCGAGAAGGACGGTCGCATCCATACCGATTCACTCACCAAGATCGTCACGGTGCTTATTTACGTAAATCGAAATTGGGAGGAGGGCGGCGGCCGGCTACGGCTGCTGCGCTCCGCGAGCGACCTTGACGACATGGTAGCGGAGGTTCCCCCGACCGAGGGGACGCTGCTGGCATTTCGCCGCAGCGACAACTCGTGGCACGGACACAAGCCTTTCAGCGGCCCACGGCGTGTGATTCAGTTTAACTGGGTCACCCGCCAGAGCGTTGTCGATCGGGAGCTAAAGCGGCACCGATTTTCGGCGTGGACAAAAAAATTGCGCGGAATTTTCGGTCGTCACAAAATCTAAAGCCGCGTTGCAGGCGGTGCATGGGCGGGTTAATTTGGCAGCTGTTCAAAATTCGGGCGCTGAGTGAATCCGAACTATCTTCATTCGAAACCTTTCTCGCGCATTCTGCTGATCAAGCCTTCGGCGCTGGGCGATGTCGTGCATACGGTGCCGGCATTGGTGAAATTGCGGGCGCGCTATCCGCAGGCACGCATCGACTGGCTAATCACGCGGGAAAATGCGGAGATCATCCGCTGTCATCCGGCGCTTTCAAATGCTGTCATTTTTCCGCGCCGGGGATTTGGAAAAGATTGGCGCGCAACTACAGCAATGCTTGAACTGCTACAGCAATTGCGGCGGGCTCAATACGATCTTGTGATCGATCTGCACGGACAGTTGCGATCGATTTTTTTTGGGCTTGTCACCGGTTGCAAAACACGAATTGGTTTCGATCGGCCGGGACGGCGTTCAGCCGGCGAGCCGCGTCGCGGCTGGCGCGGCGCACGCGAGGGCTCATGGCTCGCATACACGCATCGCATCCCAATCCCGACGCTCGATGTGCATGCGATCGATCGTTACCTTTGGATCGCACCGATGCTCGGGCTGGACGATGCGCCGCCGGACGGGACGATTTATCTGCCGCCAGAAACTGCGCAACGCGTCGATGCGCTGCTTGAGCGGCATGGGGTCGCAGAGCCGGTTGCTGCAATCGTGCCAGGCACTATTTGGGAAACCAAACACTGGCGTGTAGAAGGTTTCGCCGATGTGGCGCGGTACCTGATTTCATCGGGATTCGGCGTCGTATTGCTGGGTGTAAATCGCGACCGTGAACGTTGCCGCGAGATCAATGCGGCGGTCAGACGCGTACACAACTTATGTGGACAGACGAGCCCCGCTGAGCTTGCCTCCATAATTGAGCGCGCTGGGATTTGCGTCACCAACGATTCTGGCTCGATGCATCTGGCTGTCGCGCTCCGGCGCCCGGTCGTGAGTATCTTTGGACCCACAAACCCGCGCACCATTGGCCCGTACCATCGCGACGAATCGGTCGTGCGGCTCGATCTGCCGTGCTCGCCATGCAATTTTCGCCGCCTCACGCAATGCCCTTATGATCATCGCTGCATGCGAGACGTCAGCGCGAACATGGTAATTCAAAGAATCGAGCGGGAACTGCAATCAGCTCCTTCGGCGGTTGAACGCCGAAGCTCCAGACTTCGTCACAGCGACACTTTACTTGCTCCACGTTCGCCAGAATAATGCTACGCGATGCTGGGTGAAACCTTAGACGCCCCTCCTCCAGGAGCTTATCTCACCCCACCAGCGACGCGTATTTTACCAAAGTATTTGCTTTATTCGATTTTCGCGCGCATCGGCGGTTCCGGTCTGGACACCGATGCATTTGAAACATTGCGCGCATCCTATCGGGGCGGATTTCTCGGGAAAGCAGTCGCCTACGACAATCGGCAACAGGAAATTCCCGCATCGTTTATTCATTCTCTGCGCTGGCATCCGGTGCGCCTCATCTCATTTCTCGAGCGGCCTTACTATTATGGCGCGAAAAAAAAGTATCTTGATTGGATGGCATCCCGGCACCTGACAACCGGACGTTACGACTTATTTCACAGCTGGTCGGGTGACTGTTTACGCTCGCTGCAGGTAGCGAAACAGCGCGGCATCCCTTCGATCGTCGAGATTCCAACCTGGCATCGCGACGGCGGCAAAGAAAAAGTGGATCGATTGAAAAGTGCCGAATCGAGAAGTAAGACGGCGGGTCCTCGAAGTTGGAAAACCAGACTGTTGCTTGAGCGGAAGCGTTTCATTGAAGAATACGAACTCGCGGATTTGCTGCTCGTTTTATCAGAGGAGGCGGCGAGCACCTTTCGCGTACGCGGTTTCCCGGAAGAAAAACTATTTTACCTGCCGCGCGGCGTGGATGTCGAGCGCTTCAAGCCGGGTGAGCGGCCGGCAAAATTCCGTGCTGTCTTTTCCGGCGCGTTGATCAAGCGAAAGGGCATTCACCATTTGCTTGAGGCTTGGCACCGTCTCAATCTGGCAGACGCTGAGTTATGGTTGATCGGTTACGTCCACGAGGAAGCAAAGCCTTATCTCAAGCAATTTTGGCGCGATAATATTCGCGTCGCAGGATTTGTGCGCGATCCGGAGAATTATCTTGACCAGGGGACGATCCATGTTTTTCCGTCGCAATGGGAGGGCAGTGCCAAAGTGACGTATGAAGCGGCGGCGTGCGCATTGCCTCAAATCACCACACGCGAGGCGGGTGATGTCGTGCGCGATGGCATTGAGGGAATCATCATAAAGCCGGGAGATGTCAACGCGATCGCATCGGCGGTCGAACATCTGCATCGACATCCTGAACTCGTTGAGCAGATGGGCAGCGCGGCGAGACGTCGCGTGGTGGAAAATTTCACGTGGGACCATTTTCGAACGCGACTCTTGGACGCATACGAAACCGCGATGCGAATGGCGTGATAATGTCCCACCCAAAGATGGGCGATTTCCCTGGCGCGCCGAAGCCCTGGTCAACGGGCAAAATTGCCTCGGTCGCCGCGGCGACCGCTCCTTGTAAAAGCGAGTGAACATTTTGCTACTTCAACTTAAGCGGATCGGGGATCTGATCCTAACGACTCCCGCCGTCGCGGCCGTGCGTGAAAACATTCCAGACGCGCAAATCACGATCGTCATTTCCAGTGAATGCGCCGACCTACTGCCAGCGATTTCAAATGTCGATCGCATTCTGATGGCGCGCCGCAATCTGCGTGACCTCGGTCTCTTTGTTACCGTGGCAAGTACAAGATTTGATTACTGCATCGATTTCACACGAAACGATCGCTCCGCATTTCTTGCATTTTTATCCGGCGCGCGGAAACGCATCGTGTCTTATCGGGTGCGCGACCAGTCGAGAACCCGCGCACGCGTTTACACGGATTTTGTTAGCGCTCGTATGCGGGACATGCACACAATAGACTACAATCTTGCTCTACTTGGACCACTCGGCACCGGGGATGTTTCCGGCGCCCTGCGTATGCAAGTGCCGCAAACGTCGCGCGAAAAAGCCGACGCGCTTCGTCGCATCTGGAAGATCAGAAACCCCTATGTCGTTTTGCATCCCGGCTCGGCGCGCCAGGAAAAACTTTGGGAGCCCGGACGATGGGCGGAGGTCATCGAACGGTTTGGTCGAAATAACGGCATCGATGTTGTTCTGACCAGCGGAGCGTCACGCCGCGAGCAAACGCATATCGCCGCAATCAAGGACTATATCCAGCAACAGGTCATCGATCTCTCCGGAAAGACCGATTTGCTCACCCTGGCGGCGTTGATTGGGGAGGCGCGGCTTCTCGTGACAGTCGATTCCGCTCCGATGCATCTCGCAGCCGCGACACGCACACCGCAAGTGATCCTGTTTGGGCCAACCAACCCATTTCACTGGCGACCCAGGGAAAGTCCGGCACTCATTTTACAAGGAAAATCAGCCGCTCCGTCGACCGAGTTTTCGCCGGTCCGGCCGCGTTTTCCTATGAGTCAAATCTCGACGGAAGCGGTGATTGGTGCTATGGATTCGCTGCTGTCGCTTCATGCGGCGGCGCAAATTTCATGAGCGGCGGAAAAGCGGCTAAGAAAAAGCAGTCATTCTGGCAAACGTTACGCACGGCTTCCGGCTCGTACCGGCGGTTGTACGGTTTTATCCTCGGTCTGGGGTTAGGTCTTGCCTACGGCGGGGTCAGTTCGCTTTTCCCATTGGCGATTGCACGCGTGACGAGCACGATTTTCCACGGCGCCGCTCCTAATCCGATGGCCTTGAGATCAAATCTTGGAGTCCTGGATACAGGCCCGAAAGTCAATTCGATCGTTCTTATTTGTCTCGCCATCCCGGCGATTATGACCGTGCGCAGCCTCTGTTCGTACGGCAATTCCTACTACATGAATTGGGTAAGTAACAAGGTCGTCACTGATATCCGGAGTCAACTTTTCAGCAAGATGGTTCGTCACTCGATGGATTTTTTTAACAAGGCGCGTTCGGGATTTTTGATGTCGCGCATCACGAACGACACCCGCATCATGCAGATGGCCTTGACCACTGTCAGTAGCGATATTTTCAAACAACCGATCACGATTATTGGCGCAATCGGCGTTCTCCTCGTGATGGATTGGAAATTTACTGTCGTCACGCTGATTCTTTTTCCAACCTGTTTGCTGCCGCTTCGCATTTATGGCCGCCGAGCGCGAAACGCCGTGCAAAGCGAACAGGAAGGTATGGGCGAAATGGTCGTGACGATGCAGGAAACGTTCGCTGGCATTCGCGTGATCAAGTCCTTTGCGCGTGAAGCACACCAGGAAAAGGAATTCAAGCGCAGCAATCAAATGCAGTTCGCGCAGATGATGCGCATGATCCGATCGATGGAAGCCGTGGGACCGCTGGTCGAAATCATCGCGGCGATCGGTGTGGGAATGGCGTTGCTTTATGTTTACGCCGCAAACCTGAGCGCCGGCCGATTTTTTGGACTGATCTCAGGCATTTTCATTCTCTACGATCCGATCAAGACGCTTAGCAGGATCCACATCGTGATGCAGCGATCAATCGCAGCTACTAACGGTATTTTTTCAATTCTTGATTCAGAGCCCGCCGTGCAGGATGCGCCAGACGCCATGGTGCTGAGCTCGTCACGAGGCCAAATTGATTTTGAGAATGTGACATTCCGCTATGCAAACACTGTCACAGATGCCATCAGCAATCTGACCTTGCGTATCGAGCCCGGGAAAACCCATGCCCTGGTCGGCGCAAGCGGCGCGGGCAAAAGCACCATTCTCTCGCTGATCCTGCGCTTATACGACCCAACTTCTGGCGCTGTGAAAATCGATGGCCGCGATCTGCGCTCGGTCACGCAAAAATCGTTGCGCGAACAAATCGGGCTCGTTACTCAGGAGACGTTTCTGTTTCACGACACCATCTTCAACAATATCCAGTTCGGCCGGCTCGATGCTACGCCAGAAGAAGTTTACGAAGCAGCGAGAGCTGCTTACGCACACGAGTTCATTATGGCTCAGCCAAAGGGTTACCAAACAGTCATTGGTGACAAGGGATGCCTTCTTTCCGGCGGACAACAGCAGCGTCTCGCAATCGGACGCGCTGTTCTAAAGAACGCGCCAATTCTTTTACTCGATGAAGCCACTTCATCGCTCGATTCCGAATCGGAAAAACAAATCCAAAAGGCCCTGGCTGAACTCGCTACTGGACGCACGGTAATCGCCATCGCGCACCGCCTCTCCACCGTTTTATCCGCCGATCAAATCATCGTCATGGATTGCGGCCGCATCAAGGAGATCGGCACGCACGGCGAGTTGCTCGAGAAATCCGGTTACTATCGGCGGTTGTACGATCACCAATTCAATCGTGCTCAGGAGGAAAGCGCAGCCGAAATAGGCATTCTTGTTGAGGAACTCGTGTAGCGATTTTGGGGAGCATATGTCATAGCCTCTCGCAATGCCCTTCAATATCGACCTGCACACGCATTCTTTTTTTTCCGGGGACGGTGTCTCCAGCCCGGAAGATCTGATCGCGGCTGCACGCGGCAAAGGCTTGCACGGCATCGCCATTACCGATCACAACACCTGTGACGCAGTCAATTATTTACTCGAAAAAGGCCTAATGCGCCTCGATGGATTGCCAGTCGATGATTTCCTCGTTTTGCCCGGAGTCGAAGTGACGACCGCCGATGGCCATCTTCTGTGTATCGGCGCGGAGCTTTCGTATTTGAAAGGAAAACCGGCGCGCCAAGTTTGCGACGTTATTCACGAGCGCGGCGGTCTCGCTATTCCGCCGCATCCCTACGATATGTTCCGCGCCGGAATCCGCCTCTCCACGCTGGAAACACTGTCCATTGATGCCATCGAAGTGTTCAATGCTGCGACAACATTGCGCCGCTATAATCGTTACGCTTTCAAATACGCGCAGATTCGCGGTTTGCCCATGACTGCGGCGAGCGACGCGCACCATGCCGCTGCCGTTGGGACTGCTTACACGATCGTCAATACCGACGATTTTTCCGTGAAAGGAATTCTCGCGCAAATCCTAAAGAGCAATGAATTGAATCAAAAATACCAGACTCCACGCGACAGCCTTCGCAAGACCTGGAACAACTGGTTACGACTCCGGCGCCGAAAAAAAATCCCCGAGTTAGCGGCGAAAGACAGTCACAACGGCGGCTGATTCGAGGACAGTGATCTAACGCTTTCACGTTTCATGTCCGCTTACGTCATTGTTGAAATCAATATTGCCGATCCTGTCGGTTACGAAGAGTACAAAAAACTCGCCGGCGCGACGGTGGAGAAGTACGGGGGGAAATACATCGTCCGTGGCGGCAGAACCGAAGTGCTAAGGCGATTGGAAACCGAACCGCGTCGTTGTGCTTCAATTTGAATCAGCGCAGCGCGCCAAAGACTGGCTGAATTCCGAAGAATATCAGGAGCCGCGCAAGATGCGGCACCGTACGGCCAAGACAAATATGATCTTGGTCGAAGGAGTTTAGCTTTAGCTTCCTCCGCTTGAGGCGCGTCTCATTTTAGGGGCGCAGCGCAGGAGCTAATTGCCGCTGTTTCATCTCGCGCTTTTTCAGCACGATCATGAGCTGGTACCAGGCGAGCAGTCGGCAGAGCACCCAGCCACGGTAGCCGTCACGGAAACCTTGCTGCCAGATGTAATGATAAAGAAATCGCAGCGCCGGACGGAATGGAACCCTCATTGTGAGCTTCTTCTGCCAGCGCTTGCGTTCCATCGCCGTTCCGAAGGGCGTTGCTCGCAATGTTTTTCCACTTGCTCCCTGATGCAGCTGTTCAGATACCATCGCTTCCCATG
>QHNF01000048.1:11773-12252 GCA_003218345.1 Verrucomicrobiota bacterium
GTCGCAATATCTGGAAACGCGTAATGCTCCATTGGAGCCGACAGATATCCAGCTCGGCCAGTGAGCAGTACATGTTCGTGCACCTCATTGTCTCCGGTGAGAATGTTGTCATTCATTTCGATCTGTTCGTACCGGCCGCACCGGTGGCGGAACAGACGCAGATTCCAACTCGGAAAGTAACCGCAGTGATTGATCCAGCCACCCAAGAACCAGAACCGGCGGTTCAGATAAAATCCATTCACGTCAGTGCGGCGAATAGCAAGGCGGATTTCGCGTTCCAGCTCGGGTGTGATGCGTTCGTCGGCGTCGATAATCAGCACCCATTCATGTCGCCAGGGAATATTTTCCAGCGCCCAATTTTTTTTTCGTGGGAATTTTCCGTTCCAGGCGAACTCAACCATTTGCGCCCCGGCGGCAGCCGCGATTTCCTGTGTTCCATCCGCGCTGGCGGAATCAACCAGAACGATTTCATCTGCGAA
>QHNF01000048.1:12368-22659 GCA_003218345.1 Verrucomicrobiota bacterium
TGGGTTTCCGATGACAATCATCCAGGGTTTCACGTCTTTCATTGCTACCCCCCTTGCACCCACAATTGCACCTTCGCCGATCGTAACGCCCGGCCCGACAAACCCCTCCGCGCAAATCCACGCCTCGGGGCCGATGACAATTGGCGGACGCAGCAACGGAAAATCCGCTTTCATGTGATCGTGTGTTCCTGCACAAAGATGAGCGCGGTGCGAGATAGTCGCGCGCGCCCCAATCGTCACGCGGCCCAGATTGTAAATAAAGGCATGCTCGCCAATGGCGCTTTCATCTTCCGCCTCCAGGTTCCATGGAAAATAGATCGTCGCGGAAGGATAAACGTCGACATTGCGGCCGATCTTCGCTCCAAAGCAGCGGAGCAGAAATCGTCTCCAGCCAAAGCACGGTCGTGGACTAAACCGGAAGAGCGGTTGTGCCAAAGCCCATAACACCCGACGGGTCATCTCGCCGGACGAATATTTCCTGCTGCGACGGTTTTGTTCGATGTCCAGCATGCCTGATCCTTCGAACTTATCTTGTAGCTCCCGTCTCTGATAGCCTAAGTGTCTCCGGTACCCTGCCGCCGCCGAGTACCCATTCATAGACCGAGCGCATCTGTTCGCCAATTCGTGGCCATGAAAATTTTTCCACGACCAGAACCCGACCGCGCGCGCCTACGGCTTTTCGATCGTCGTCACTCATTTCAATCAGTTGTTTTAGGCCTGCGGCAATTTCCTTCGGGGTCGTGCCGATTTGTAATGCCGCTCCCGTAGCGAAGCCTTCTGGAAGATTGCATTCGGGCGTCATCAGCACCGGCCTCGCGTAAGCCGAGGCTTCGAGAACCGTCATCGGCAGCCCTTCACTCAGCGATGGTAGAATGAATGCGTCGCACGCGCGATAACACGCTTCTTTGTCCGCCCCAAATTGCGGTCCGAGAAAGATAACAGAGGTCAGTAGTCGCAGATCAGTAGTCAGTTGCCTGAGCTGCGCCTCGTGTCCTCCCTGATCCCAACCCGCGATGGCGAGCACCCATGAGCTGAGGGTTGGTGGATAGGTGTTGAGAGCTTCTTTCCACGCGCGAATCAGATTCACCAAATTCTTCTTTGGATGTAGCCGCCCCAGATAGAGCAGCAGCTTTCTCCCTCTCGCTATGGACGCCAAGCCTGATATCAGACTGCTGTCTGAACTCTGACTAGCCGGCAGATCAATTCCGTTGGGAACGATGCAAATTGGATTGCGTAAACCGTGCTGGCGCAACATTAGATGTTCGGCCTCCGAATTCACGTGAAAGCACGCGGCGCTGCGATGGGCGGCGTCCTCCCATAGTCTGCACACCAAGCGCTTTTTCCACGCGGAATTTCGGAGCGCCCACGGGGCGAGCATACCGTGTGCAGTGTATATGAGCGGCCTGTTTGTGCGCCGATGCCACCGGTATCCGGCAAGCGAAGAATACGTCCAGAGCCCATGCACATGCGCAATATCGGGGCATGCCTTGGCGAGATATTGCGCGTAGCCGGGGGCATAGCCGAAACTGCGCGCAAATACAGGTGAAAAAATGGTTGGTCTTAAAGGCGCCCACTCGATGAGATCCGTCTTCGTGAACTCATCTTCCACGCCGAGGACGACAATCTCTTTTTCATCGCAGGTTGTCTGTGCAAGTCGTTTGCAAATCTCAAATAGGCCGCCGGCCTTTCGCGAAACCGAATTCAACAGATACGCAATCTTCATCGCCGAACTCGCATCGCTCCGAACAGGATTGCGCGGTCGAACGCTCGAAATTTTCTTCGCGGAAAATCAAGTGCCATCATTGCGGCGCGCTTCAGTCCTTCGCCGAAGCGATTCGGCCCGAGGTTCGTCGCAATCCTGAGGCTCGCGTGTCCGAGGCGTTCCCGCTCGTCGTGTGATGACGAAGCCATCTCGAACAATCGCGACGCCAGCTCATGCTGGTTCATGGGATCAAAAGTAAACCCATTGTCCCGCACTAATTCCGGCACGCATCCGCAACGACTCGACACAATGACCGGCAACCCGGCTGCGATGGCTTCATTCACGACGAGTCCCCATTGCTCAGTTGTGCTGGCATGGACGAACGCCTTCGCGAGCGCGTAGTAAACCGGCAACTCATTGTATTGCCTAAATCCGGGAAGGTGCACGTGACGGTGCAGGTTGAGAGTTGACAGTTGAGAGTTGAGACTTTCCCGCAGGGGCCCGTCACCTAGCAGGACGAGATCCCACCGAGGCATCGAACCGCTAACTATTGACCTCTGACCTCTGACCTCTGGTCTCTGTCGGTATTCGGCATAAGCGCGAATAAGTGTTGGCAGGTTCTTTTTTTTAATGAACCGAGCTGACGCGAGAAAGTAATTCTCGGGCAACCCATACTCTTTTCGAATTTCGAATTTCGAATTTCGAACTTCGATTGCGCGCCGCGCGAAGTAATCATTGTCCACGACATCATATCCGGTGAAAATGTGTTTCCGCGGCATACCAAGCTCAACCAGGTAATCAATGTGGAGCTGACCGCCCACGAGCGCTGTCGAATAAAGATCGACGATCTGTCGCTTAATCCACTCGCGCCATCGAAGCCGCTGCTCATCGCGCGCCGCGCTCTCCGACATCAGAATCGCCGGCGCGCCGGTTTCCACACACCACCGCAAAGCTGCCAGCGCGCTTTTATCTGACCATCCAGGAACTGCCACTGCGTCGGGCCGACAGTTTTGCAATGCCTCTTCGACACGTTCAGAAATCTGCTTCGCGGACATTGTTGGCGTGTCTCCACCAGGAAATAAAGTGACTCGCGAATATCGCGCGGCGCCTTGGACCGACGACCAGCCGTAATCCTGCGTTTCCGCTGCGACCTCGATGCCAGTGACATCGCATTGGCGCGCCGCGGCTTCTAGTCGCGCGCAATGGTAAGGACCGAGGCGATCAAAAATGACAGCGACTCTCACTTCGAGAGGAGCTGAGCGGGCGCAGGGGCCGATGAAAGCGGAGCGGCAAAAACACCACGCTCTCTCGCGTAGAATGCGATTGCGCCAATAAAGATCAGGTCATAAATCAACGCGGGCAGGAAATCTATTGTTTGGTGCGTGGCAGCGCGCATCGCTGATGTCGTGATTTGAATATAGAGGATTTGCGCCACGATCCCGTTAGGGCGGTTCGCCGCGGCCCAAAGAGTTTTGAATAAGTATCCCAGCGCAGCGAAAAACAGGCAGCCAAGATAACCGAATTCGTTAAACGAGTCGCCCATGCCGGTAACAGTTAGGCCTGTCGGCAACTGGAATCCGAGAACGTTGTAAACGAAGTCACTCATGTCCCGCTGCTCTCCCCCGATCATGAGCGAATCCTTGAAATCCCTGCCCAGGAATTGCGCTGGAACGAAACGGAAAACAATCTGGTTCCAATAGCCCGCACCAAATTCGTAATCTCCTGTTTCTTCCGTGGCCGCTATCAGCGCCGTCGCATTTTTCAATTCGCTGATTGCATCAGGGTCAAGAGCCCCCCGAAATTGTTCCATGAAATTGATCTCTCTGAAGGCGTCGAAAGGATGTTCGTTGGCCAGCTGCCGGTATTCGGACGTCGACGGAATAAAGAGCATTGCTCCCATGACAGCCGCGATAATCGCCCAGCGCGGCGCCGCTTTTCCCTTGATGAAAAACACTCCGAGTCCCACGGACATAAGAAAAAGCACGGTCGGCTCGCGCCGTCCGTGGAACAGGGCCGCTTGCACGGGGATCACAGCGGCGCCGAGCGCGGCAAGCCACGCAGTGATCCAGCCTCGCTTGAGCGCGCAATAAAAACAGATTGCGAATCCGGGATAAACGAGACCACCGAAGAAAAGGTAAACCGTCGAGATCCCGGTCATCCTGCTCGACAATTCTTCCTCGGGCGTTGTTCCGAATTTGTAGGTGAAAAAAAGGCCAATGAGCACGAGGACGATGCCGCCTTGCAGAAAACGCGCCAGATCAATGGGGATATTGAGTTTGGAAAGGAGCGCGGGATGAGGACGGCGTTGATAACCCAGCCAGCAACACGCAATGCACAGGAAACACATTAGCAAGGTCATCCGCAGATAAATTCCTCCCCATTGGTCCCGGTAAAGCGCGTATGCTTGCGGGAGAATGAACGCTGTAAACGTCGCCGCCATGAAATACGGGTATTCGTAAATGAGGCGTGGGCGCACCACCGCTATCGCCAGCAACACAACGCACGTTAGTGCGAAAAGAATAAAGAAGTTGGGCATGCGTTAGCGAACAGGAGCTAGATGATAGCAGTTCGAAGACAGGAGCCAATCCTCGATCTCCAATCTTTCATGTTTCATCTGCAATCTCAGATCCTACTCTCGGCGTCTCACCGTCAACGGCTGAAGCTCTTTTTTTAGATGTTCGGCCAGCCGAATAGCCAGAGCAATGATGGTGAGCGTCGGATTGGCATAGCCGCCCGTGCAGAATACCGAGCTTCCAGCAACGAAAAGGTTGCTGGTCTCATGCACGCGGCAATTCGCATCCACGACGCCGGCGGCTGGATTGTTGTGCGTTCGAGTCGTGCCAAGATGATGGTGGCCCGTCGTATGCACGCGTGAACGCCGGAGCGGCACCAGGCGTCCAAGACCAGCGCGCTCAAATGATTTATTCAGTAGTACGCCGGCGCGGTGTGCGCTGTCCCGGCTTTGCTGTCCCCACTTCCAGGTTACCAAAGTTCTCCGACATCCGATGTTATCCAATTCGGTCGAGAGAGAAACGCGATTCGAAGGATCAGGCGGTTGCTCAAGATAGAATTCCGGTTCCATGCTCCCGAATGTTTTTTCCGTGTTCGGCAGCATCGACCAGAAGCTCAAGGAAGCCTGTTTCGACGCGCGGAAACGCCGCCAGGCGTATGCGAAAATATCGCCACAGTATACGCAAGCACGAGGCGCGAGCGTGAGCGATCGCCCGAATTGCTTTTGTCGCGCGAGTAAGCGCATTTCCCGGAGAGCTTCGATCCCTTTAGAACGGTAGCCCTTCGGTTTCGGACAAAGCACGCCGGATAAATTCAACAGCCGATTTTCCCGCAAGACTGCTTCCGGCAAAGTCAACCGCCCGAGTACGCACTGTCCCTGAACCGTCCGCACGTCATACAGCCCGAGCAGGGGAAAAAGTGCAGGCGACGAGGGAATCCACTGGCAAAAATAGTACAGCGGATGATCCATCAGGAATCTACCCACCAGATCTCTGCCGTTGCCGATGCCCGCAGAGAATACTGTGTTTGAGAGCAGTAGTAAGCGGGCGTTCTCAATCCCTCCTGCCGCCAGAACGAAGATGCGCGCCCGAATCTCCGCTTTTTTCCGGTTCGAGGTCAGCACGCGCAAATATTCGATTTGGTCAGAGCCTGGATCAGGGACTAATTCGGTGACTGTGGCTCTAAAAAGACAATTAACATTCGTACTCACGTTGATCAGTTCCCTCGCTGCTCTCAGGAGTGACTCTGTGGATTGAAGCTTATAAACGCGCGTTATCGCTTCGGACGCTGGAAGTTTGAGACACCGATTGCATTCATCCTCCCACACCGCGGCCTCGTAAGTATTCGAACTAACGCCACACAATTTTTCTGCCCGTTTGTAGTAAGGGTCCAACTGAGCGCGCGAGAAGGGCCAACCACTGTACGGAACCCAGTCACGGGTTTCAAAATCAATCGCATCGAGCGGCACGAACCTCGCTCCCAGCGACCTGTCTGCTAGCTCCATATTCCACATCGCCATCGTCCCGCCGAATTGGGACCGCCGCGCTCCAACGGGATCGAAATACTCGCCTGTTGTGTCTTCACCGCGAAGCAACGACTGCCGCTCCAAGTCAAAATCCATTCCACCGCTCTCAACCACGAGAATGCGAAATCCAGCACTGCCGAGTTCCTGGCCCAATGTCAAACCAGCGGGACCGCTGCCGATGATGCAAACGTCAGCGGCTAACTGCGCATTATCGGCGAGTGTACGAGCATCCTGAAACATCCGAATCAGGTCAAAGGTCGAAGATCAGTGCGCAAGGTTCAGAGGGCGGGATGAATTTTCAGACCGGATTCACTTTCTGAAAACAATCAAGGAACATCTCCCGATATTGCGGCGCGAGCACGGCCCAACTAAATCGCGCTCGGACCATTTCTCTGCGGCGGGTCGCGTCGGCCTCTGAATCTTCTCTGCCCAACTTCTCGCGTATCAGAGCGGCAAGCACTCCGGGTTTTGATAAATCGCCAAATGTGCCTTCGCTCCCCAGGACGAACCGCATCACCGGATGATCGTGCGCGATCACCGGCAATCCATGCACCAGCGCTTCAAGAAAAACGCGACCAAATCCTTCCTGCAACGAAGCCAGGACGAACAGATCGGCGGCGCGATAATAATCGGCGACTTGGTCATGCGGAACCGAACGCGCCGTGAAATTCTCCTCACCAAGTTTTTCTCGCGCCAGCGCGATAACCGACGCGCTTTCCTCATCGATCGCTCCGAGCATAACGAGATAAGGAACTGCTTGATCGCTAACGCCTGGTTCCCGATTCCTCACTTCTGAGACGAGTCGCGCGACCTCACGGACGACGTAATCCATCCGTTTCTGTTTCGCCGAGATCCATCCAACGCTGAGAATAATGGTACGATCTTCGGGCAAACCGAGTTTCCGACGTAGCTCGCACCGAATGTTTTCGCCTCGATCGGGAGGTCCGTCCGGAATATTGATTCCATACGGAACCATGCGCTGCCGATCCGCCGGTTCTCCTGCGTCGAGTGCTTCCTTAATATAGAATGGCGCGACTTGATGGACATAATCGGTGCGATCGAACGGCGGATGACACGGTCCGCCATTGGAAAACAAAAGCCGGAACGGCACACCAATTTGTTTTCGCCAGCGAAATAATTGAAAACCAAGATTTGAATCGCTGTAAAAAATGATCTCGGGCCGATGTTTTCGAATCGCCTGCACCATTGATGGAAATGTCGAGAGTTGCTCAACAGTGTAAGAACTCCGGCGGACAATTCTGCCTAGAAACTGTGCGACACCTCCCGTACGCGGCACGTTCCAGAGCACATTCTCGTTTGATTTTTCTTCGCCTGCCCCTTTGTAAAGTGTGATGTCCAAACCCTCGCTGCTGAGCAGCCCATCAAATGCGTCCCGGAAGAATATTTCAATCCCGCGGTCGATGATCCCCACTCCGCTGCATGAAAAGAAAATCCTAAGCGGTCGCATGTATGGGTTCCATCCAAAACCATGACATCAGCTCGGGACGCGACTCGCTGACTGCCCAGCGAAGATACGATTTCGGCAGCCAGTATGTGTAGAAATCTTTGAAAGGAAATTCCGCGGGTGTCCGCTCTTGCTGCCAGATATGAGTAATCTTATGAGTTGTCACAAACCGTTCGCGGATCTTCTTGCTGATTCCTTTCTCAATAAACTCGTGCAACTCCACGAGAATCGATGCGCGTCGGAGCGATGGCACAGCGCTAGGATCGATCAGCATTGCTTCGTAACCTTCAGCATCGCAGATAATGAATGGCCGCGGTATATCCGCCAAGACGCACTCGAGGTCCTCTGGCTCACATTTGCCGCGAATCTCCAGGCGATCGGTGACCGCGTTTAACCTTGCCGCTTCCGCGAGTGCGGAACGCTCCGTTGCCTGCATTTCAAAAGCAATCACGCGCGCCTGTGGATTGCGAAACGCCATACCCACAGCGTAATAGCCTTCGGCCGCGCCGAGATCGACAATCAGCGGAAAATCCAACGCGCATGCCTGTTCGATGTACGGATTCAACTCACGCTCGTAAGTGCCGAGCAACTTTGGAATGTGAACGCGAGCGTTGTGAAGGGGCGAGCTCTGTGACGTGCCCGGTTGCGATCGAGCGCGTCCCTCCGGTGTCCAGCGCATCCCGGTGAATGGGCCAGACCAGATCCGTCCGTCTGTCCGCTCACGAACGAGATTTTCAAGATAACCGATAGGCCTGAACCGTGCAGGGATAAGCTTTCGCGCTACGCTCGCAAACGCGCCAAACATCATTGCAATAATGACCGAAGGCGGAACAATGTCGCAGCCCGAACAGCATGCAAGATTGTGTAGCTTGTAGCCCGCACAGCTCGAATCGGTTCGACTAGACGAGAGGGGTGCGCTCGCGGCGCATAGTCTTTCAGTAGTTCCCGAACAGGTGTAATGAAATGCAACGCAATTGGGTCGCGGGGAATTTCGCTCGCTATCTCTGCTGTGGCGATCTGAGAATGGTCGATCATTTCGCAACCGATACGTCCTGTGATCGCCGCCCATAATCGTTGCTCAAACCAGGAACGATGCTGAAGCATTTGCGGTAGACCAACTCGCTTGCAAACAGCCTCGATCCATTCGAAGTCGATCGCGTCGCGTCTCACGCAGAACAGCCCGGAATTCAGACGCCCTGTGGGGCAAACAGGACCCAGAGGCCAAAAATCTCGCAGTCGAAACCCGTGACAAGTCCGGCTGTCGCAAAGAAAGCGGCACCCACCGCTTCTCCGCTTCGAGATTTGGAACAATCCCTGGTGGGCTCGCAGGAAGACAAGACATCGCTATCGACAAAAGAGACATTCTCGCCGCGGCAAAGCATAGGCACATCTAAAATCTTGAGCAGATGCGGCAGCTTCGGCCGCGCTTGTCTTAGGGTTGGAAACGCCTCTAATGGTTTAGCCAACTCGCCATCTGCTTGGTCCCGAGAAACGACCAGTGCCTTGGGCAACTCGCGCCGAATCAGTGCCTGGTCCTCATCGGTAAGAGAACCGTCATCGTGGATGACCAGCTGCAGTTTTTCTTGGCTCGTGGCCAGGAGACTCTCGAGACAAATAAGCGCCATCGAAACGTCTCGGTGGCAAACAAGGTTGTGGACCTCCAGCATTACGTGCCAGAAGTTACGCCCAGCTTTTCTTCGAGCAGTTTGACGGTTTCGTGCGGAATCGGCTGCGGTCCGCCCTCTGGAGGAAATTTAGGACGTAACCGGTCTAACACCGGCAGACATAACGCGTGCACCAATCGTTGCACAGCGCGGACGGGTGACGGTTTGAAATGATTTGTCTGATGAACGAGCGGCAGGTCCATTCCCGGTTTCCAATATTTTAGATCGGGCAGATCGTCCGGAGTAATGAATCTTTTCCATTCGCGTTCGGCCCAATGATGCAATTCTGGTCGTGACCAGTTTGCGCGGTTTTCTTCATCGGCCATCATGATCGCGCGCAACCTACAACGCCTTTCGAGCTGCACTGGGTCGCGATACGGATAATGCCGGATCGGCAAACGCTCGCGCGCAACGTAGCCGGCATTAAATGGAAACGAAACCGTAACCGGCCACTGCATCGTTTCGCGATAACGGCACAGCCGGGGTTCGCTGTATTCACTCACCGTGTAATGCCGGCGACGATCTTCAATCGGGCGCAGTCGATCTTGTAAGGTTTCCTCGCTAGCATTCCATGCGTCCACTTCCGACTGAAGCAAACGGAAATCGTAATATTGGTGATAGGCGGCGGTCTCATGTTTGCGCGTATGATTTTTCACGAATTCCGGAGGCTCGATGTGATGAAACTCATCCGCATCGACACGCAAGAACCAATCGCCGTCGAGCATGTGCTGTCGCGCGACATGAAACATGTAACTACGAAGACGTGTCTCCGAAAAATAAACCGGCTCCTTGCGAATCGGCATAATCCGTTTGTCGCGTGCGGCGAAGCTCTGCACGATTTCCCATGTGTTATCGACACTGCCCGTATCGAAAATATAAATGGCATCTGCCCAGCGCAGCATGTGCTGCAGGCATTGGCCGATAATGTCGGCTTCGTCACGGACGGGAAGTAATGCGACAAATTTCATTCTGTCCTACGGCTGGCAGCTCGAGTTGCGCCATGTGCAGAAGGTCCTTTCGCAATGACGTTTCCTCTTCCACGCTGTTGCACTTTAGACTATGGACCCATGCATATCCTCTCCGAACTAGCTCTCCTGGAGGAAATGGCAGGGCTTGATATGTTATGGCGAATGTTCCTCCCGGACCATTGTCATCGATAGCTTGGAGGTCGAACGCAGCGCACAACAGGCCGAAAATAAGATCATAAGTCAGGTCAGTCTTAAGCCAAAGACCGTGCCTTCTCGCGAGCTGATGTTGAACATACGTTTTGTAGAACGATGCGCTCACCGCGAACGCGCCTCCTTGCGGAGATACGACTTCATGCCACCCGTTGTTAACTGCAGTCAGCAATAATCGACGAATGGTTCGGTTATTGCCGAAGAACGCAGTCTCGACCCGAGGAAAAGGCGTGCGGCGAAACCGAA
>QHNF01000048.1:22874-23196 GCA_003218345.1 Verrucomicrobiota bacterium
TGCTAAAAGCTGCCTCGAAACCAAAGAAGTAGTTAGTAGCCAGCCCACCGCGCCAATGATGGCCACGAAACTGCCTTGGACTCGGATAGACCTGAAGCTTTTTATGTCCGAGCAACGTTGCTATAGATTCGTAATCCCTCGCAGGCTTGCAATCGTCCAGAATGATTAATGAAAGAAGCTTGTTTGCTTCAAGCTTTGCGAGCGCAGCAGCTATATAGTGAAGCCGCTCCATTTCGAATGGATCCGGCCCAAGCGAGAGCACGACTGAGAATGCACCAGCCATCAAAAAGAGCTGCCTGATTTAATGCGCTCCGCCAACAAC
>QHNF01000355.1 GCA_003218345.1 Verrucomicrobiota bacterium
ACTTACAAGCAGGAGGAAGCGCCGCGGTATCTTGCCCGCGACCTCGCCGTGGTGCGTGCGAAGATCGAGAAATGCGTGGTGATTCTCGGGAGCGCCACGCCATCTCTGGAGAGCTATCATAACGCAAGCGTCGGCGGCAAATATCGCCTCGTCACGCTCACCCAGCGCATCGACGAAAAGCAGATGCCGCTCATGCGCGTTGTCGATCTTCGCCAGGAACGCCGGAAAGAAAAGGCAGCAGCGATTCTGTCGGAAAAATTACGCGCAGCCATCGCGGATCGTCTGGAAAAACGCGAACAGACGATTTTGTTTCTGAATCGGCGCGGTTTTTCGACTTCGCTGCTTTGCAGCAATTGCGGTGAAGCGCGCAACTGTCCAAATTGCAGCGTCGCGCTCACTTTTCATCGGCATCCGACAGCCGCGGGACGATTGAGTTGCCACTTGTGCGGGCATACCGCAGCCGTGCCGAAGAAGTGTCCAGCTTGCGGCAAAGACGCGCTGATTTACGCTGGATTCGGGACTGAGAAGGTCGAATCAACTGTAGCGCAAATTTTTCCAAACGCCACTGTGCACCGTATGGACGCAGACTCGATGACGCGCAAGGAAGCTTATCGCGAAACTTTAAGAAATTTTCGCGTCGGCAAGATCGACATCCTCGTCGGCACGCAGATGATTGCGAAGGGACTCCATTTCCCGAACGTGACGCTTGTTGGAATTATCAATGCTGATCTCGCCTTACACCTGCCCGATTTCCGCGCTGGCGAACGCACGTTTCAGCTTCTTACCCAAGTAGCCGGGCGCGCCGGCCGCGGCGAAACGCCTGGGGAAGTCTTCGTGCAAACATACACTCCGTTCAGTCCGTCGATCCAATTTGCCCGGCATCACGATTTCGCCGGCTATTTCCAGCAGGAGCTAGAGTTTCGTGAGCGCTGCGATTTTCCGCCATTCAACCACGCGATCCTGATCACGATCCGTTCCACGCACGAGGGCCGCGCAAAATTGTCAGCCGAAACTTTGAAACGCCGCTTGAAAGAAGCGCTCTCCGAGGAATTCATTTTAGGCGACGCAACGCCTGCACCGCTGGAAAAATTACAGGGCCAATTCCGTTTTCATGTCTTAATCCGCGGCAAAGCCATCATGCGTCTGAGCCATCTCGTCCGCGAGACGCTCAATAAATTGCCATTCCCAGAGTACGTCACCGTAACCGTTGATGTCGATCCATATCAGTTGCTCTAGAACCAATGTGCTTGGCAATGAAGACTTTAGCCTTTGATCATTTTCGGAACAGTCGCCTTAGCAAGACTGGTGAATGCGGCCACCGCGCTGTTCGCTGCCGAATCGCTCAACCGCAAGAGGCCGATGTCCAGTCCGAGCTTTTTTCCCTGCAGCCGGACCGCTCTTAATTTCAGACTTTCTCTTCCTCGTAATGCGATCTTCGGCCTCAACGTTGCTGCTTGCAAAGGCGCGAGCGAGCGAAGCAACGTTTCAATCGCGTTGATCTGGGCCACCATGTGGGGACGGACCTGGTGTCTTCGACAAATTTCGTCCGTCATCCTGCGCATCACGAAAGTATCCGGTAATTGAAGGAGACGCTGCTGGTGCAATTGCGAAAAATGAACCACCCGCCGCTTCGACCATGGGTGGTTCCCGGCCACGATTAATGCAAATTCATCCGTGCAAAGGCGCTCGTAGCGCAGGTTTGGCGAGTGGTGGGTGAGAAAGCCAAGACCGACGTCCATTCGGCCCTCTTCCAGCGCCGTCTCGATCTCCGTGGATGAGATTTCTTCGACAGTAATGCTGATCGCAGGATGGTCGGCCGTAAAAGAGCCAAGGAGGTGCGGCACGAGCGGCACGTTCAGCACCGGAATAACACCCAAATGAAGCTCGCCGCGTAATTGTCCGGGTTCACTGTTTAGTTCCTGGAGAAAATTCTCCAGCTGATGAAGGAGCGCGCGGGCGTGCTCCTGAAAGATCAGACCTCGCGGGGTTAGCAGAATCCTCCTTCCACGGCGCTGAAACAGAGGCACGCGAAGACCAGCCTCCAAATCTCGCATCTGTTGAGAAACACTCGGCTGGGAAATTCCGAGTCGATCAGCCGCGCGGCTAAAGCTTCCAGCTTCGGCGACTGCGAGAAAATAGCGCAGGTGGCGAATGTCCAAAGGCTCCTGCATGAGAAAAGGAATACTGTCTGGCGGGCTGGCCAAATGCAATCAAGAGCTTGATTGAAGGAAGAGATTCTGCTTCCATAGGCAAAACTTATTGTGCTATTTCTAAAACCTCTGGAGACAAATGATTCAAGAAAAACTGATCACCGCCGTCGCGCTGAGCGTTTTGCTTATGGCCGGTTGCAGGAAAAATCCTGCTTCCAGCGCTGCTCATTCAAATAAAGTCCGAATCGGCTACATCGGGTTGACCTGCGAAGCTCCGATTTACGTCGCTTACGAGAAGGGCTTTTTTCAGGAAGAGGGACTCGAGCCTGAACTGGTGAAATGTAATTGGGCCACTTATAAAGACGCTCTGGCGCTTGGGAGCTACGACATTACGCATCACCTGGTAATGTATTTCCTCAAACCGATCGAACAAGGTTTGGATGTGAGGTTTCTCGCCGGCATTCACCGCGGGTGTCTGCGTGTCCAAGCGGGCGTGAAAACAAATATTCACACGATTCAGGATCTGAAAGGCAAGCGGATTGGTGTGCCGGGAATGGGCACACCACCATTCGTCTTTGCGAACCGTGTCTTCGGAACCCACGGAATTGATGCCGGAAAAGATATTATCTGGAAAGTTTTTCCGGCGGGTGAACTAGGTCTGGCAATCGACAAAGGCGAAGTTGATGCCGTCTGCAACGCCGAACCGATCGGTAGCTTGCTAATAGCAGAGGGAAAGGTGAGAAACATTGCCGACCAGATAATGGACGAACCCTACAACAAAGAGTATTGCTGCGAGGTAATCGCGAACGGCAAATGGGTCGACGCCAATCGGGATACCGCGGCGAGAGCAACGCGTGCCCTGTTGAAAGGCGCCAAGTGGGTCGAGACCAACCCGAGGGCTGCGGCAGTCCTGGCCGTGGAAAAAAAATATCTCGCCTCAACAGCCGAATTGAACACGGCGGCCCTCGCGCGTTTGCGTTACATACCGAGTGTCCATATGGCTGAGGAGTCGGTTCACATCGCCGGCCGGGAGATGAAAGTCGCGAAGATGCTTTCTCCGGAGACCGATACCGAAGCGCTGGCCAAACGTGCCTTCATGCATCTTGACGGCGTTACCGACGAATG
>QHNF01000356.1 GCA_003218345.1 Verrucomicrobiota bacterium
ATCCGGCGTCTCCTTGAGCAGGTAATAGCTCTTCATGATATCGCCGCCGGTGCCGCCGGGAAGAAATTGGTTGTAAAACATCCCGATCAGAAACAAGCCCGAGAGGCGTGGAAGAGTTAGACGAATCTTTTGGACTTTCAGCAAAACATGCCAGCGAAAGGCAGCGGCAATTTCCACAACCACGTATCCAAGGATGCCCATCACAACCCAGCGATACTCGGCGTTCCGGATCGCCTCGACCATCTGCGCGCGCCTGTTGGGATCGTGATAAACCCAGTAAAGCACCGCGACGGTGACGCTAAGCTGAAAAAGTGTGATCAGGATTTTTTTCATTCGCCGAAGCGTTCCTTCCAAAGTTGGACCGACCGGCGAATTTGATCGGCTGTCTTGTGTGGGTGCATCTCCCAGACAAATAAGCAGTTTATGGGAAGGAGCGGAACAAGTTTCTCGAGATCGACATTTCCGGCGAAGGGCGGTTGATGATCTTGCGCGGGCCAGATGCAGTCTTGCACATGACAACCGAATGCACGCGGGCCAATCATGCGCAGCCACTCTGCATGATCCAGAAAGGCCAGGTTCTCTTTGATTTGGCCGTGACCGAAATCATGCCAGTAACCGAGCTGCGGGGAGTTCATCTGGTCCAGTAACGCCGGCAATTCGCGCTCAGTTGGAATTTCTTCGTAGTCGCGCCGGTTTTCCAAACCCACTCTGACATTTTTCGAAGCGGCGTGATCGATGATGCGCCGCAGGCAATCTTTCGCGCGCTGCAGAAAAGCAGACGCAATTTTCCCGCGTTTTTGCACGGCTTTTACCTTCAGTCGAACGTATCTCCGCGAGAGGTATTTTCCTGTTTTGGCTAGCTTGATCAACCGATCGGTAATGGGTGGCATGTTTACTTGCCCCAAATGCAGTACCACGAATGGCGCATGTAATCGCGCAGCGAAATCGATCGTCTGGAAAGTTTGCCTAACGGCGCGCTCCCGTTCTTCGGAAGGAACGGCGGAAAATTTGTAGCAGTCCGGCGAGGCCACCATGACTTCGACGGGCAGTGGACAAAAATTATGCAAACTGCTGAAGCGAACTTCCCCCGCGTCGAACATTTTTTGGATTCCGGGCATAAGCGACATGCGGACACCGTGGCCCAACTCAATCAAGTCAAACCCAAGTTTATCTTTGATTTCGCGCAGCATCACATCGCCGTCAGTATGACGTCCGGAATTCCAACACGTGGAAAAGGCGATCATTTCCTGACGAGCGGTCAGCAGACCGGCTCGATCTCAGGCGCCGGTGCCGGCGAAATTGGGCGATCGCAAACGTGGCGCCCGGCGAGGCTTAACACCGAGGCTGCGGCGATTGCATAGATCACCGAGGCGATGCCGAGCGTAGTTCGCATTCCAATTAGATCGGAGAACCCTGGTGTGATCAGACCTGCAACAGGCATTAATCCGAAAAAGCTCATGCCCACCACCGCTGAGACGCGGCCGCGCAAATGCGCCGGCGCCTGCTCCTGCACGACGGTATTAGTAAGACCGAAGTTCATCGAGAGAGCGATGGCGATGGCTCCCATGGCGACGGCAGTAAGCAAAAAGCTTTGCGAGCGCGACATGAGGAAAACTCCCACGGCAATGGCGATCACATTTCCGCTCATGAATTTCAAACGGTGTTCGCGCGCGACGCTAAGCAAGCCAATTGACCCAAGGAAGGCGCCGCTGCCGGACACCGCCATGAGCCATCCCATGTTCTTCGCTCCAAGATGGAGAATATTGCGCACGTAAAGCGGCAGCATCACTGAGATAGCTGGGAAAACAAAAATCGTATTCAGCGCAATCAGCG
>QHNF01000371.1:0-386 GCA_003218345.1 Verrucomicrobiota bacterium
CAATTGTTGATCCGCCTCGCGCACCTGCTGCTCGGGACTCGGACCAGAGGAACCGCAGCCCATTAGAAAGAGGACAAGAGCCGACGCAAGCGGGGCGAGCATTGAGAGCTGTTTCATAAGCGGATTGAAACATAATCAACTCGAACCGATACGGCAATCGCCGTGGAACCTGAGTGTAAAGCCTTGCAAGCGAGTTGCCACTTATACGTCATATCTGCCTTCTCAACGTTGTACCTCGTTTAGCTTTTTCGCCGTGCCGTTATTCGCGTTGTTTTCTCGATGCGACCTGAAGGCAGTCGCGCTCGAGTGTTTTGAGACGCTCAAGAATCGCCTGCAACGCCAGTTCATTTTTCAAATTCACTTGGTAATCAAGATCCGCGCTAAGC
>QHNF01000371.1:463-2890 GCA_003218345.1 Verrucomicrobiota bacterium
CACGAGATTTAAGAAGACGTAGGGATAGGGGTCGAAAACTTTGTCGGCGAGCAGCCATGTGTTTAACAACACCCATAAAAGGAATAACCCGATCTCGAATATGATGAATTTCCAGCTGCCGCCAAACTCTGCGATGATATCCGCAGCACGATCCGCGAACGTAAGATGCGCTGCTTCCTCTACATTGACGTTGCGCGTCGCGCTATGGCGTAAAAGTTCATCGGTGCGCCGCAAACGGTTGGCAAGCGCAGTGA
The DNA here is from genome assembly GCA_003218345.1 of Verrucomicrobiota bacterium. Lineage (GTDB taxonomy): Bacteria > Verrucomicrobiota > Verrucomicrobiia > Chthoniobacterales > UBA10450 > Udaeobacter. Next base: position 718 of record QHNF01000371.1, read on the forward strand.
GCATTTCCAGCGCGACGTTGGGATTGGTTCGCATAAAGGCGAGAAAATGCTCGCGCGAAAGCACAGCCAACCGTGCATCCTCCGCGACGACGGCATCCGCGGAGCGGCGTTGGCCGTCGAGCAATACCATTTCGCCAAAGAAATCGCCGCGGTGCAATTCGGTTAGTGTCATCTGATGTCCGTCCGTGGCTTGAATGCAAATTCGGACTTTGCCGCGCTCGATGAGATACATCGCGTCTCCCACGTCACCGGCGTGAAACAAGAACGTCTCAGCTTTGCAATCGAGGTTCTCCAGCAATTTACAGAGCTCGCCGGCCGCTTCGTTATCGAGCGATTCAAACAACGGCACTTGACGCAGTGTGTCGATGGTCATCGTAGGTTCAACAATAGCGAGAAGATGTATCTGTGAGAAGCGCCAATTATCTTGGACTGTAGGGAAACATCATCGTGCCTAAAGCCAAACATATTTTCGCATAGCGTTCGACAAGCTGATCTGATATTGCTGCGGTTCGTCATCGGAATCGCAAAAATTCAAGAGGAGGAATAATGCTTCATCTCATTTGGTATATTATCGTCGGTTTCATTGCGGGCTGCGTCGCCAAGGCGCTCATGCATATGCACCTGTCAATCACTTGGACAATCGTGCTTGGTATTGTCGGCTCAATTATCGGCGGGGCCGTAACTCATCTGTTCTATCCGCCAAGCGCAGGAGGCCGATTTCATCCCGGTGGCTTAATCGTTTCCATACTCGGAGCAATTATAGTCCTGTACGTTTGGCACAAGTTCAGACTGCAACTGCCTCGCGGATAGTTCGAATCACACGATCAGGGCTACACGCGCACACCGGTCTTATACGGAAATCAAGACGATTGTAGCGGTAGTGTTGGTCAATTGTCAGTTTGAGGAGTGTGGGAGAATCGGATGTCAGGCTGGCAGCCTGCCCCGCACGCCCACTCGCCAGGCTAGCAGCCTGCCGGCCGAGATCCAATTCCGCCTCCTTCAGTCAAACTGACAATCAACGAACACTACCCAGCCGGGCCGACGAACGTGCGCGGACAGCTGGGCGATCCGTGCCCCCCAAGCCGCCAAATTGACTTAAGCGGGTTCGATTTTAGGTTGGAATCGCGCTCGCTTGCGCCGTCGGAATTGTGAAAAACGTCCTCTTTGTCTGCACAGGTAATATTTGCCGCAGCCCCATCGCGGAAGGGCTTTTTCGGCGTCTGCTTGGGAACCGAAAAGATATCGAAGTGGTCTCGGCCGGTGTGCACGCAGTGCGCGGACAACCGCCAAGTCTCTATGCAGTACAAGTCTGCGAAGAGGAAGGGGCAGACATCAGCGGTCTGCGAAGTCAGCCGCTTACGGCGACGCTGGTCGATCGAGCGACACACATTTTTGCCATGACCGGGGCACACCTCGAAACGATTCAAACACTGTTTCCTCAAGGTGCTGAAAAATCGTTTCTGCTTCGCGAATTTGAAGAGCCGGGCACAACAGTGTGGCGCGATGTGCCGGACCCGATCGGTCTCGGACGCGAAGTTTACGAGGATTGCGCCCGCACCATCAAGAACGCTTTGCCCAGCGTGCTCGCTTTCGTAGAGCAGGGCGAGCTGGTGCGACCTGGTGCAATGCGCGCACGCGAGCTATCTTCCTATTCGATGGATGACCTTCCTTCCCGCATTGGAACTGAATCGTTTTCTTCGCAATCTCCTGCTCGCTACTGCGAGGCTTTGCGCCGAGTGGATCCGGAAATTTTCGATGCAATCGCGGCGGAAGAAAAGCGCCAGCGCGAAAACATCGAATTGATTGCCTCCGAAAATTTCACCAGCCGCGCAGTCATGGAAGCCCAGGGCAGTGTGCTGACAAACAAATATGCCGAAGGCTACCCGCGAAAGCGCTGGTACGGCGGCTGCGAGAATGTCGATATTGCCGAGCAGTTGGCCATTGATCGCGCCAAACGACTGTTCGGCTGCGAGCACGTCAATGTGCAACCGCACAGCGGCGCCCAAGCCAACATGGCCGTTTATTTCGCTGCTATTAAACCAGGCGACAAAATTCTCACGATGAATCTCGCTCACGGCGGACACCTCACCCATGGGCATCCGGCAAATTTCTCCGGCAAATTTTATCAGGTGACGCATTACGGCGTGGACGAGAAGACCGAACAAATTGATTA
>QHNF01000372.1 GCA_003218345.1 Verrucomicrobiota bacterium
TCTGCGGCAAATTGCCGATTCGCTCGAGGCAATTCTGTTCATCGACATGGCGCATATCGCGGGTCTCGTCGCGGGCGGTCAGCATCCGAGCCCGGTTCCGTACGCGCAATTTGTCACGACCACGACTCACAAAAGTTTGCGCGGCCCGCGCGGGGGGATTGTAATGTGCGAGGAAAAATTCGCGAAGGCAATCGACTCGACACTATTCC
>QHNF01000373.1 GCA_003218345.1 Verrucomicrobiota bacterium
TGATTCCATCAAAACGTGTTGACCGGATTTTTCCGATTGTTCCGCCCTTGTGTTTATTATTGGCAGCTCAAGTTCGAAAGGCAGCCTGTAGCCACGGCTCTGTGAGCCGTTCCTCAGTGGGCAACTCGGATCTGGCTGGCCACACGCCGGTGGCTACAAAGAATCAAGCCGCGAGAAGCCATATTTATCTCTGGAGCGCCCTCGCGCTGCTTTTCGCGATCTTGTTCACCGGCGGCTACACAATTTTCAAAATCATCTCCGGCTATCGCAATCATCGCGACGCGCTTGCGGTTTTCGGAAGCGACGTCCGTCGCCAGGCGGAGGTGAACCATTGGCGTTACGAAGTAGTTTCCGCGAAGGATGAAGGGCTGCTGCTCTATCTGCGAAAAACGCATTTCATTGAGCCACATCGCGCGGTGGCCGAATGGAACCGTGGAAATCTCGATGCACTGGTAGCGTCCAAAGAGAAAGCCCCGCCTTTGATGCGCGATCTTCATGGCGCCGCTCTCTCTCAATTGAAATCAAACGCGAGAAATGATTACGCGCTGAGTTGCTCTGAAAGCTCGACGCCCCCGAATGCTTTCGGGGCTAATCGCCCTGCTGAAGCCAGACGTAGCGCTTGCCGTTCCAGTAGATCAGCGCGCTGGCTGCCTCGCTTTTGCTCACAAGGAGCGCGTCTCCCCGAAACTTCGGGACACTTGCTTCTCGGGTTACACGGTTTCTTGAATTGATCTGCCACGAGTCCATCCATTCGAAGTCATCACCGCCATTGCCGATTCCAACTCCTGCCCCGAGAATTGTAACCTTGTCCTTCTCACTATGAATGATCGCAATCCCTAGCTTGCCGCTTGAGCGTTGTTTTACTAGGATGGCTACGTCAATCTTGCCGTCGCCATTGAAGTCTCCACACAGATAGAATGGGTTCACATGAAAGGAGACGTCGTACTCCTTCGCAAGCGGACCGTTCCTGATAGCTCTCTCGACTGCCTCGGGTATGTCATGGAGCTGTGCAACCCCGCCTGGGGATGGCGCGGGATCGGACTGTGTTACTGCTTTGCTCGTTAAATCAATCTGGTAGGTCTTGCCGCGTTCGGACGTAACTATAAGCGCGCTATCCTGAACTCTCAGCTTGTCAATGAAAACCCACTGAACGTCTTCCTCCAGCGTCGGATCAATGCGGTTGGTGAAGACCGTCAACTTCCAAAGCTTTTTGTTAGTCCGTACATCCCACGCCTCGATGTATGCACGGCGACCATCGTCATTCGGCGCAACGTATCGCACGCCTTCGTGAATGACAGGTTCAACGTTTGCTGGTGCGGCACGCTTAGCGGTTACCAAACACAGCGACAGAAGCAGCGCAAAAGAAATGAGAATGAAGCGTATCACAAACCGAAGATCCTAAGGGGACCGAGCGTGGCCGCCGGCTCTACCGACTGATTATCTCTTTACTTGTCAGCTTCGAGAATTTCTCCTCGATACCTTGCTGGATGCGCTGGCGTCTGATATCGTCTTTCTTTTCTTCCAGCATCGAGATCGGCTTGCTTATCCCGTTAGCGAGATCGCTGTTCGCTGACTCCCAATCGCTCTTGCTTTTGAAAGTGACGCCGGGATAGATGGTCTGCAAGTCAGGTATGCGCCGACCGTCCTTCTGGACTCTTTCTACCACCTTCACGAGTCTATCCGTATCTCCGAAGGCGTAGCCATTGATGTAAGGCCCCACCAATTGAAAGAAGGCATTCTGGGCCTGAAACAATTCGAACCCGGCGCTACCGATGCTGCCCATCTTACTCTGATCCAGAAGGACTCCAAACTGCCGACCTCGATACTAAGCGGAATAAAACCAATAGGCCGCTTCCTTTCGGTAGCCGAAGTCGTAAAGCCGAATCGCAGCCACATAGAGCTCGGGAAACGTGAGCTCATCCCAATCTTTCTTCATTCTGCCTATCGTGGCAAGAAATTCGTCTTCTTTTGCCGCCGCCAGACCCGAACTAAACCGGCCAACGCTTACGGATGGGCCCTTAGAGTTGTAGTACGGGGTGGCGTAAACATCAATGTGCGAGGCGTTGATCTCCGGTTGCGCAGCTTTTAAGGGGAACCACGCCAGGTTTATGATGCATAGGGCGAGGAGTAGTTTTTTCATGGTTTTAGCTAAGCACAATAAGATTCTCCACGGCTCTCGCATACGCAACTTCAGCGTGCCAATCGCCAGGCGCGAGAACCTATCTCATAAGCAGAGAACGGGTGCGTTGCCAAAGATCTATCATCATTAATACGTGCTGCAAGATGGAAGCTCTGATGAGCCAATCCATTCTCTCGGCGGCCGGTCTTTCATGACCTTATAGCCATACACAATATCTGCACGACGCACAATCAACGATTTTGTTTGTCCTTTCAAGATCACGCCTTTCGGACCAGCAAGCGAACTTCCGATAACTCTCACGCTGCCCTTGAGCTCCTCTTCAGCGATATCTCTATATCCGGCTTGAGAGAGTGCTTCTTTGAGCCAACCCTGTGATGTCCGCCAATTCCATTCGGTCGAAAATATCGCAAGATCGTCACTGTCCACCTTATTCCACTGGCCAGGCGCGGCTGTGAGCCTTATGCGAAAAGCTTTCCCACTGCTCTGCTCGGCAGGACAAACCTGTACCAAGGCAAAGGCGGACTCTGCTAGATCATCTCCAGGTTTGACGTAACCCTGCGAAATTAACTGAATTCGATAACGGGATTGCTCTGCCTCATATTCGCCATAGAACCTGAATCCTCTGTTAAAGGAACAAGAACCCACCAGCAAC
>QHNF01000374.1 GCA_003218345.1 Verrucomicrobiota bacterium
GGTGTGAAAAACCTCCTGCGCCTTGCGCGAGTCGCCCAACATCAAGAAACAAAAACGATAAAGCTGTGGCAGATTTTGTTTCGAAGCGGACACGCTATTTTTTTTAAAAGCCGAATTTTCAAAGTGAAAATGTTACGCGCCTCGACTTCATCGACAAGAGACGATTCACGTGTAGCCCCCTCCCTCCAAGCGACGCGATGTGGGCGGCATACACTTCAGGGCTGCGCTTCGCAGAGCGAAGCGACTACAGATTCCGCAAACGGCGCGCGACTTCCTCGGCGTTTTCCCGGCTGTTGAAAGCAGAAATCCGAAAATAGCCTTCACCCTGCGCGCCGAAACCGGCGCCCGGTGTGATGACGACGTTTAGCTTGCGCAGCATTTGATCGAACATTTGCCAGCTCGTTAGGCCATTTGGCATCTTCACCCAGAGGTAAGGCGCATTTACGCCGCCGAAAACCTCCAGACCGGCATCTTCCGCGGCCACGCGAAGAATCCTCGCGTTACCCATGTAATGATCGATGAGCACGCGGATTTCGGCGCGGCCTTCGGTCGAGTAGAGCGCTTCAGCGCCGCGTTGCACCGGATAACTCACGCTGTTCGCTTTCGTGCTCCAACGCCGCTGCCAAAGTGGGTGAAAAGGAAGGCGGCGGCCGTTCTCCGTTCGTGCGAGTAGTGATTTTGGCATAACCGTAAACCCGCAACGCACGCCGGTGAACCCACCGTTCTTGGAAAAGCTGCGCAACTCGACCGCGCACTCGCGCGCACCTGGAATCTCGAAAATGGAATGCGGAATATGCGGCTGCAAAATATAAGCTTCGTACGCAGCATCAAAGAGTAGCAATGCCTCGTGTTCGTGCGCGTAATCGACCCAACGCGAAAGCTGTTCACGCGACGCAACGGCCCCCGTTGGGTTGTTGGGAAAACAAAGGTAAACAAGATCGGCATGTTCTATCGGCGGTTCGGGAACAAATCCGTTTTCGGCGTTGCACGGCAAATAAAGAATTGCGTCGTAGCTGCCATCTTTTCTTGCTGGCCCGCTGTGGCCAGCCATCACGTTCGTATCGACATAGACTGGATATACCGGATCGGGGACCGCGACTTTGTTTTGGTCCCCGAGAATATCCAGAATGTAACCGCAATCACATTTTGATCCGTCAGATACAAAAATTTCATCGTCGGCAATTTCGATATTGCGGTCGCAATAATCGTGTTGCGCGATTGCCGATCTTAAGAACTCGTAGCCCTGCTCAGGGCCATAACCGCGAAATGTTTCACGATGCCCCAATTCTTCAACAGCCCGCTTCATCGCTTCGATTGCAGCGCGCGGGAGCGGCTCGGTGACGTCACCGATTCCGCACCGAATCAGTCGCTTCGCCGCTTCTGGATTGGCATCGCAAAACTCCCGCACCCGCCGCGCTATCTCTGGGAAGAGATAGCCGGCCTGAAGTTTGAGATAATTTTCGTTTAAGTAAGCCACTGGGGACTGGAGTATTGGAGTAATGGAGTTTTGGAGTAATGCAAAGTCTACTACTCCATTACTCCATCACTCCGTTTCTCCACCCAGTCCCCGCTCAATAATTCTTCGCCACCGCGTCCCAGTTCACGACGTTCCACCATGATTTGATGTAATCAGGCCGGCGGTTCTGGTACTTGAGATAATAAGCGTGCTCCCAAACATCGACGCCGAGGATCGGCGTGTTGCCGTCCATCACCGGGCTGTCTTGGTTTGGCGTTGAAATAATTTCGAGCTTTCCGTTCTTATTCTTGATCAGCCACGCCCAGCCGCTGCCAAAACGGCCCGCGCCGGCCGCGGCAAATTTTTCTTTGAAATCATTAAAGCTGCCGAATGTCGATTCGATGTCATCAGCGAGCTTGCCTTTCGGCTCGCCACCGGCGTTCGGCGCCATGATTTTCCAGAAAAAGGAGTGATTAGCATGGCCACCGCCGTTGTTGCGCACGACTGTGCGAATGTCTTCCGGCACTGATTTGAGATCGCTAATCAAATCTTCTACCGACTTCTTTTCCAGATCGGCTTTGCCTTTGATCGCTTTGTTAACGTTGTCGATGTAAGTCTGATGGTGTTTGGTGTGATGGATCTCCATCGTGCGCGCATCGATGTGCGGCTCCAAAGCATCGTACGGATAAGGTAATTTTGGTAATTCGTATGCCATAATCTTTACAGTTAGATCGAATTGCGCCGCGCGACAGGTTTTATTTTTCGCGGAAGTAGATGTCGGTACTTGGGCCCGAGCCCTAATCTGATTAACACCTCGCTTCAGCGAGGTGTTAACCTGAAACATGAAGTTGCAACCGCTTCACCGGTTTTCTACCGGCTTCAGAAACCGCTAAAGCGGTTACGATACTCTCTTCCGGTCCTGCATCCCGCTAAAGCAGGGAGTTAATGAAATTTAACTATCGCAGCGATAAAAACTGGGACGATGTCCGAGGCCGCTGCGATAATTGACATAGGTCGCGAGCGCGAGCAGCGGGAAGTTTTGCCGATACATATCGTATTTCAAATAGAACACGCGCGGAAATCCGGTGCCAGTGATTTGATCTTCATCCCACGAACCATCGGGTTTTTGCGAACGGAGCAGGAAACGCAAACCGCGCTGAATACTTGGCCGATCGAGATCGCCACATGCACAGATGCCCATGATCGCCCATGCTGTTTGCGATGCCGTGCTCTCGCCAATGCCTTTGGCG
>QHNF01000357.1 GCA_003218345.1 Verrucomicrobiota bacterium
CACTGTGACGATTACACGTCTAACAATCTTGATATTTTCAGTGTTCCAAACACCGAAGAGACGTTTCTTCCACCATGGCGAGCGGGTTGATTGTTTCATTGCACGAGTGAGACGTCATCACATCGTCGCTGATAGCTAGACTGGATCGGTCTTCCGCCTAGGGAGGCAAGACTGATTGTTGTAGCCACGGCGCTGTGTCGCCCTGCGGATGGAAATGTGCTCAGCGCCCCGACACAGCCAGGCGGCTACAACACCGCGAGGGGCCGCGGTATTCTCGACTGATCAACTTTTGATCGCAGCGCGTAAACGGTCAAGAAAAGCCACCTGCGCAGGATTGATTTTGCGCTTGGCAACTTCTTCCGAAAAGAAGAGCGCCTGATCGATCTCTGGAATTTTTTTGCGTTTCCCGGAACGCGGCGGCCATTCTATTTCGAACAAATTTGATTTGAGCTCGAACGATTCTGGCAAATCGCTTTCGAACGCCCAGGCGTGAACGGTCTTACCGCCTTTTTGTTTAACCGAACCGAGTTCAATCCATCCAAGAAAGCGTTCGGGGCGGAATCCGAGCTCTTCCTCAAATTCAATTTGAGCGCGGGTCAGGAGATCTTCTCCAGGAGCAGCCTCGCCCTTTGGAATTGTCCACGCGCCGTCATCTTTCCTGGCAAAGAACGGTCCGCCGGGATGCACCAGCAGAACTTCGAATTTGTTGTTCCTGCGCCGGAACATGAGCAGACCAGCGCTGAACCGACTTCGCTGAGGTTTTGAAGGTTCTTGCACGGTATCTCGTGACCGAAGCCCATTGCTGCGCTTTGCTTTCATGAGGAGAATCTCAGTCTTGCCCGCCGAAGCAAGCAAGTCGAAAAGGATTGCGGCATGCCGGCGAAAACTGCTT
>QHNF01000358.1 GCA_003218345.1 Verrucomicrobiota bacterium
GCTAGAGGAGCGGCATCTAGAAAGAGTATGTCATTAACGAATCAAGCCTCCTGGACTTAGTGTGAAATCTCCGAAAGGAGTTGATCAATATGCTCCCTAGCATCTTCGGCGCACGCCTAAGCTGGCACTTTGCCAACGGCTGGGTCTACGAACCTGCCATCGTCAGGCCCGAAACGCGCCATGGCGCGAGACGAGCCGATCCCTCCCCCACCCTTAAAATATTTTGGAGTAACGACCCGAAACTCATTGGCTTTATAGAGCCTAGACTTTCAGCCCAACCGTGACGCACGCTTCAATAACCCGATTCAACTGGCTGGGTTTCAGGCCCGAATTCCTCTCACATACGTCGCGTGCACATCCTACGGTAATACGCCCTTCACGGAGAGGCTCGCTGAGATGGGGCTCGCGCGGACGTCCGGACAGCCACTATCGCTTCCGATCACTTCTGTATGCTCAGCGCGCCAGATGAAACCATCAAAGTGTTGATCAGTTCTTAGAGGTGCCGCTAGGTCTAATTGTAAGGGGAGTTTGAAGTCGTTCGGTAAAATCGCGCCACCAGAGTTTCTATACCTCCAACGAGGGAGCGAACATCCCCTCTTAAGTAGTACTGCAAAACCCCGCGGACGTGCAATCGCCGACGTTCCCCCGATCATCGATATCGTGAGGTAACAAAATTAACTAAAGGAGATGCTTATGAGTGATCAGAAAATGCATGTAACCGAACCGAAGACGCAAGAACAAATCGCGACGCGTCCGCCTGTCCCGCCGTTTACTCGTGAGACTGCCATTCAGAAGGTTCGTCTGGCAGAAGATGGCTGGAATTCTCGTGATCCGGAAAAGGTTGCCCTCGCTTATACAATCGACTCACGCTGGAGAAATCGCGCTGAGTTTCCAAATGGACGGCAGGAGATTGTTGATTTTCTGCAGCGCAAGTGGGCGAAAGAGCTGGACTACCGGCTAATCAAAGAGCTCTGGGCTTACACCGGGAATCGCATTGCAGTCCGCTTCGCCTACGAATGGCACGATGATTCCGGGAATTGGTTCCGCTCCTATGGCAATGAGAATTGGGAGTTTGATGATCATGGTCTAATGCGGTTTCGGTACGCATCCATCAATGATCTGCCGATCAAGGAATCCGAGCGTAAGTATCATTCGCTTGGCCGCCGGCCAGATCCGCATCCTGGCTTAAGCGATCTCGGTTTATAACAAGTCATCGCGTGGGGAGGCGCGCTGAAAACCCTCCGGAAAACCTCACGCCATCGTCCGCGCCGCCAATGTGACCTTTGAGCCCTATTATGAAAAAGAGTATCCAGCGGGATCCAAAGGCGTTAATTCAAGAAAATCTAAGTCGTGACAACTAACGAGAACTATGTGCGTAAGTTCGCCAACACCGAACTGGAGAGAGAGAACCGTTACTTGGCTCGGAAAAAAATGAACACAAGCAACTTTTTTGCAGAGCTGAAGCGGCGCCACGTCTACAGGGTCGCAATTGCCTACACGGTTGTCGCCTGGCTCTTGATTCAGGTCGCCACGCAGGTTTTTCCATTCTTCGAGATTCCGAACTGGGTCGTTAGACTCGTCGTGCTTGTCGTCGTCCTCGGTTTTCCGATCGCTCTCATCATTGCCTGGGCCTTCGAAATGACACCGCAAGGGATGAAGCGTGCCGAGGACATAGCGCCTAACGAGTATATCCCCCATTGGAGCGCACGGAGATTCGCCGCCCTCATTGTAACCATCGCGATGCTCGCAACGGGTCTGATGATGTTTCCACTTGTACGCAAGTCAACGTCCCGTGCGCAGATTACTGCCCCTTTAACGCACTCTCAGAAGTCGATCGCAGTTCTGCCACTGCTTAATGAAAACGGTGATCCGGACGATGAGTATTTTTCGGATGGACTGTCGGAAGAATTGATTGCTGCCCTGGCTCAACTTAAAGGACTCAAGGTCATCGGGCGCAGTTCTTCATTCCTTTTCAAGGACAAGAAGGAGGACAGCAAAACCATCGGCGAGAAGCTAGGGGTGGGCACGCTGCTGGAGGGGACGGTTCGCAAGCAGGGAGACCACGTGCGAATCGTCGCCGAACTGGTTAATGCCACGGACGGAAGCGAGCTGTGGTCGCGGACCTTTGATCGTGAAGTTAAAGACATCTTTGCGGTCCAAGCCGAAATTGCGGAGGCCGTTGCTACGTCATTGGAGCTCACAGTGCTCGGCGCCGAAAAGAGGTCCATGAAAAGTGCTGCGACCAAAAGTGTAGAAGCACATAATGCCTATCTCCAGGGCCACTTTTACTTTGAGCGCCGTAATCTCGAAGACTATCGCAAGGCAGTCGGCTTCTTTGACCAGGCGATCCGCTTCGATCCTGACTATGCATTGGCCTATGCCGAGCGCTCGGGAGCCTTGACTTGGATTGGCGATCTAAGCAGCGAGAAACAAAAGAAGGCTTGGGCAGCTGCGGGAAGTGATGCCGAGAGGGCTATCGCGATCGACCCGGGTCTTGCGGAAGCACATGCCGCTTTGGGCTGGGTTCGCTTTTTTGTCGAATGGAAATTTGCCGAGGGGTTGGCCGAGCTTAGACGAGCGCAGCAGCTCTCGCCGTGGAATCCGACCGCTAGCGATCTGATGGCGCGAGTAGTGGTTTATCTCGGTCAATTTCAGGAGGCCGAGAAGCTGGCCCGGCAAGCGATTGAACTCGACCCGCTTGATTATCAAGCCCGCACCAGTCTGGTTCGT
>QHNF01000362.1 GCA_003218345.1 Verrucomicrobiota bacterium
TTGGCGATAGCCCATCCGGCCGAGATCTTGCACGGAGGTTAAAAATCCTCCGCGCGTAACAATCATCTTCATGCCTCACCGGTTTGATGCTTTAACGATTCAACGATTCAAACTTTGCCCGCGTGATTGCACGAAAGCGAACGCGATCGCCTGCACTCAGCAGCACCGGCGGATTTCTCGCGGGAACGAACAATCGCAACGGCGTTCGGCCAATAAGATTCCAGCCGCCCGGCGAACGCAGCGGATAAATTCCCGTTTGCGCGCCGCCTATTCCGACCGAGCCGGCAGGAATTTCTTTCCGCGGCGTGGCCCGCCGCGGCGTGGCTAACGTCTTCGTCAGACCTGTCAGAAATGGAAAGCCGGGTGTGAACCCGATGCACGCGACTCGGTATTCGGCTGCGCTGTGAAGATCGACAACTTGTCTTGGCGAGATGTGTGCATGGCGAGCAACATCTTCGAGATCGAGAGCGAACTCCAGATCATAGCAGACGGGAATTTCGATTACTCCCGAACGTGAAGCCGCGCCCCGGCCGGGGTCACCGCCCCCGGCTACAACAGCGCGAATTTGTTCGGTTAGCGAGTCGAAGGCTTGACCTGGCTCGGATCCCGCGTTCGCAACTCCAATTGGATCAAAGAACACGGCGACTGTGGTGTACGCCGGCGCGAGTTCGATCACTCCTGGAATAGCTGCATTCTGGAGGCGGTGAAATACGCGGAGAACCTCATTTAGAGTTTCATCAGGCGCATCTTCGAATCGGTCGCGCACCCGGACAATGAGTGCGGAATCTCCGAGAGACGTAATTTCCATTGGTGCACATCAGCGCGATTTCACCGCTTCGATCTCGATCCTGATCGCTACTTCCTGGCTGATACCCGATACAGTCTCAGTTGCGCTGCCAAACATTAATCCGAAATCGCGACGCTTGAGCGGCTCGGTCGTGACCTCCCAGCGCGTCCGGGCCTCGTTAGCCAAAGGATTAATCACCTTTACATGCAATGTGACCGGCTTCGTGATGCCATGCATGGTCAGATCGCCCGTGATGTCGCCGCTTTGTGTGCCGGTCTGTTTTACGCCGCGGCTCTTGAACGTGATCTCGGGAAAGTTTGCGACATTAAAAAATTCCGCGCTGCGCAAATGATCATCGCGCTTCTTGATTCCGGTGTTGATGCTGCTCACCTGAATTCGGGCGGACACCGAAGATGCTTCCGGATGCTGACGATCGAGGTCGATGGTGCCGGAGAATTGCTTGAACTTTCCGTCGGTCGTGCCGAGAAATTGATGAACGCGAAATCCAATTGTTGAACGTGATGCATCAAACTTGAAGGTTTCGTTCGCAGTGACGCTGTGAATGAACCCCGCCAGAATCAAGCTGAGCCAGCTAAATCGGATCATTGGTTTCACGGACGTTTTTCCTTTTATTGCCGCGCCCATCGTTCGGGGCAAGAGCTTTCAGGAGTGGCGTGCGCGACAGTGGTAACTTTCCAAACAAATTTCCCAGCGCAAAAGCCGGATCGCTCTTTAGTTTCTTGGCGTCGTGCACTCCCGCGATGCGCGCCAACTCGGTTTCAAAATGTGAAACGGCGCGGAGAGTTGAGTCGGTTGTATCGAGATAGCCAAACGCCCGCCGCAGAAGCGAAAACAATTCTGGCTCATGATGATCGCGCTCGGTGCAAATCTCGATCAACTCGACGAAGTAAGCGGCCGTCTGCATGCGCAAGTAGTTCTGGCGGATCCCGCCAAACGGGTTTTTAAGCACAACTTCCGTGAGTGTGTGCAGGTTGGATTTTCGACTGCGCGCGATCTGAATTTCGGCTTCAAAAAATAAATCCAGCTTTCCGGAAAACGGACTTTTGGCACGACGTGCGCCTTTAGCCACGGTTTGGATGCAGCCGAGCGATTGCGTGCACCATGACACGATCAGGCTGGTATCGCTGAATTTTCGTTTGCGCAACAGAATGGCCGCGGTGGTTTCCACGACTACGAATTTAGCATGACACGAATGAATGCTGTTAGCGGAAGTCGCAGCATTCGCTTTGCCGGAGCGACACTGCAGAGCGAATCTGATACTTGGCAATCACCGAAACAGCACGCGTACCTGAAGACATCAGCGGCCGACCGCGCCGCATGCCAG
>QHNF01000349.1 GCA_003218345.1 Verrucomicrobiota bacterium
GCGCCGGAACAAGGCAGCAATTATTTGGGAGGGCGAACCCGGCGACAAGCGCACGCTCACCTACCAGCAACTGCATCAGGAAGTTTGCCGCTTCGCCAATGTGCTCAAACGGAATAAAATCAAAAAGGGCGATCGCGTCATCATTTATCTGCCGAACATTCCCGAGAGCGCGGTCGCCATGCTGGCGTGTGCGCGCATCGGCGTCGTGCATTCGGTAATCTTTGGGGGATTTAGCGCGGACAGCATTCGCGATCGAATTATCGACAGCGGCGCGATCGCCACCGTCACGGCTGATGGTGCGTATCGCCGCGGCGGAATTGTCCCATTGAAAAAAAATGTCGATGACGCGCTCCGCAATGGCACATCCATAAAACGCGTGATCGTCTTTCGCCGCGCCGGAAACGAAGTTCACATGGAAGAAGGACGCGATGTCTGGTGGCATCGGGAACTGGAATATGTCGATGCAAACTGCCCGCCCGCGCCGCTCGATAGCGAGCATCCCCTTTATCTTCTCTATACTAGCGGGTCCACTGGGAAACCGAAGGGAATCTTGCACACCACCGCTGGCTATCTCGTGGGCGTTTATTCAACCATCAAATACATCTTCGACATTCGCGATGAAGATATCTTTTGGTGCACCGCTGACGTGGGCTGGGTCACCGGTCACAGTTATATTGTTTATGGCCCGCTAGCCAATGGCGCGACAACTATCATGTACGAGGGCGCACCGAACTGGCCGGAGCCCGACCGTTTCTGGAAAATCATCGAAGAATATCGGATTAACATTCTCTATACCGCTCCCACGGCAATCCGCGCATTTATCCGCTGGGGCGATCATTGGGTGGCGAAACATGATCTTTCATCGCTCCGCCTGCTCGGCACAGTTGGCGAACCGATCAATCCGGAGGCCTGGATGTGGTATCACAAGAATATCGGCTGCGGGCGCTGTCCGATCGTCGATACCTGGTGGCAGACTGAAACAGGGTCGATTTTGATTTCACCCCTGCCGGGCGCGATTCCAACGAAGCCAGGCAGCGCGACCCTTCCGTTCTTTGGCGTGGATCCGGCGGTTGTCGATGAGAAGGGGCGCGAAGTCGAACGCAATGTGGGCGGCAAACTAATCATTCGCAGACCGTGGCCCGCGATGTTGCGCACGATTTACGGTGACAAGGCCCGTTATCGCCAGCAATACTGGAGCGAATTTAAAGGCAATTACCTCACCGGCGACGGGGCGCGGCGCGATGAGGACGGCTATTTCTGGATCGTTGGTCGGATCGATGATGTTCTAAATGTGGCTGGGCACAGACTCGGCACGTCGGAGATAGAAAGCGCGCTGGTCAGTCACGCACGGGTGGCGGAGGCAGCCGTTGTGGGCCGACCGGATGAGCTAAAGGGACAAGGCGTTGTCGCCTTTGTGACGCTCAAAACGGGCGTTGATGCCACTCGTGAATTGAAAGCAGAATTGCGCGACCATGTCGGCGCACACATCGGCGCAATCGCCAAGCCAGATGAAGTTCGTTTCGCTGAAGCGCTCCCAAAAACGCGCAGCGGCAAAATAATGCGGCGTCTCCTCAAAGAAATCGCAAGCGGCACGAAGGTTACCGGCGATACGACTACGCTGGAGGACTTCACCGTGTTGGCGAAACTGGCCGAATCGGAAGAAGCTTAGCGCAGGCAGGTTCATTAGTGGTTGGACCTGCGGAAA
>QHNF01000367.1 GCA_003218345.1 Verrucomicrobiota bacterium
TGGCGAATTTGTCAGGAACATGTTGTAACTGACGTTCCGAACGTGGGAGAAGCAATCAAAGAGACGTTCGTACCGGAAGACAGCGTCGCTCCAGTCGGGGCGACAAGTTTTCTCGCGAAATTCACGGTGCTCAAAGGAGCTGAACGCGAGTTATGGCTCACCTTCCTGATAAAACTCTTCATCATTTCGGCCTACTCGATCACGAACAAGACGCTGATCTTATGGCTTTCGTCAGATCTCGGCTTCAGCGACCAGGCGGCCGGCGCATTGGTCGGTTGGATTTGGGCACCGGCGATGACCGTGTTCACATTATTGGCCGGCTCGCTCACCGACGCTCTCGGACTTCGTCGAACTTTTTTTCTCGGCGTCATTATCTGTCTAATTGCTCGCTCAGTGATGGTATTTACGACAATACCCTGGCTGGCGCTTGCCGGCGGGTTGTTTCCGCTAGTAAGCGGGGAGGCGCTCGGCACGCCGGTGCTCATTGCCGCCACGCGCCGCTATTCGACTGTGCGACAACGGTCAATCTCCTTCTCGATGATCTATATGGTCATGAACGTTGGCTATCTGATTGCTGGCAGCATTTTCGACTACGTGCGCCACTCGTTAGGCGAGTATGGCTATTTAAATCTCCTTGGATTGCACATAACGACTTACCGGACGCTGTTCCTGGCAAGCCTCGGCTTCGAGGTACTGCTTCTGCCGACAATTTATTTTCTGAGACGAGGAGCTGAAGCGACAGAGCAAGGCGTTAAGTTCACGGCGGAGCCCGTGCTATTCGCCACCGGTGCGTTCTGGGAGCGCATCTGGTTAACAGTCCGCGACACGACCCTCGATACTGTCGCGCTGTTTAAGCGGCTACTCGGTCAATCCGGTTTTTATCGGCTTCTTGCTTTTCTTCTCTTAATCGGATTTCTGAAGCTCATCTTCCTGCAAATGGACTACGTGTTTCCGAAATTCGGTATCCGCGAGCTAGGGAATGGCGCTCCGATCGGTCACCTCTCGAATATCAATTACATTCTCATCATTATTCTGGTGCCAATTATTGGCGCGCTCACGCAAAAATATTCAGCCTACAGAATGGTGGTCGTAGGCGGGGCGATTTGCGCAGCATCTGTTTTTGTTATGGCCTTACCGACTCCGTGGTTTCAACGATCGGCTCAAGGTTTCATTGGGCAATGGATTGGTCACGCTTATCTGGGAGTACAGGGAAGCATTCACCCCTACTACATGATGATCGCGATCTACATATCGATTTTCTCAATCGGCGAAGCTTTCTACTCACCCCGCGTCTATGAGTACGCAGCCGCAATTGCTCCAAGGGGGCAAGAGGCGTCGTATGGCGCGCTATCCTACATTCCCTTTCTTATCGGGAAACTGCTCGTTGGAACCGGAGGATGGTTGTTAGCCGCGTTTTGTCCCGCACATGGTCCCCGACATTCCGGGACGATGTGGCTTATCTTTGCACTGGCGGCATCAGTCGCTCCTATTGGATTGCTTGTGTTTCGTCGCTATATTCGCGTCCCCGAAGCGGGACGGCAGGAAATCGACTAACACACACCTCTGGCGCGGGAGCACGGGAGAGGAGCACAGCGCATCCATTGGGCAGAGCGGATGTGCCCTAGACACTCAGCGCGAGAAGTTGATGATCGTAAAATTGAGCGGGTACTGATTCTGGCGCGACATGGGCGGCCCGGAGCGCGCCGGATTGAAATCCTTGTCGAGATAATGAACGCTGAAATCGCCGAACTGCTCGGCGGGGATTTGACCGGCCAGCTCGAAGCGGTCAATGGCGTAGGGCAGACCGTCAGAGCCGAAGACGGCCGGCCCACTCATGATGTGAAAGTGCAGATGTGGAGAGGACGTGTTGCCCGAGTTGCCGACCTTGCCCAGCACCTCTCCGCGCTTCACCCGGTCACCCGGCTTGACCGCTACGGATCCCTTCTGCATGTGCGCGTAGAACGCGAAGTAGCCGCCGATGTCGAGGACGACATGATTGCCGAGGGCGTTCTGCAGAGTGATCGTGCTCGGGTCCGGCGAGTTGGGCGGCTTCGCGTTCTCCATGTCGTTGAGCGTATCGACGACG
>QHNF01000368.1 GCA_003218345.1 Verrucomicrobiota bacterium
CCGAGCAATTTGAGTTTGCTATTCCGCCCGCCAAGAAAGCTGGCGCGAGATTCCGTCAGTTAGAATTTCCTTCGCTATTTCGTCAGCCTGCGCGAACGAATAGCAAGAACTTCTCGATGCGAGTGGCCTTGATTTCGTTCGCCGAGCTTTTCCCGAGCTCGGCGACATAATAATAGAACCCGGGGGACCGCCATTCTGCCGCACCTCAATGCAGATCGGTTGCAGAAAGCGGGATGTCGTAATCGGCACCATCGTAACGGACACGGACCTTGTCGGAGCCGACGCGTGAGATGAGCGGGAGGATCGTCCCAGGGTGAATGCCGACCGTTCCGTAGGGGACAGTGATCGAAACACTCTGAGTTAGCGTGACCGTTTTCGGATCGCCCGGTTTCGAGGTTGCCGCAGGTAATGGCGAGGACGCGCTCTTGCCGAACAAACGCCTACTCGGCTTTGCGTTCGCTGACCGCGACGATTTGCAGATCGTCGCCGGCGGGTTCCAGCACAAGGATTTTGTCGACCTTACCGGATGAATGTTTCGCGCCCTTGCGCAACTCGTACCGGAGCGGAAATGTCACCCGCACTCGGTTCCCGTTCTGCGGCTCGACCGTGATGTCGCCAGCGAGCCAAAAACGCCGTTCAGGCCAGCGCGCCGCGTATCGCTGTAAATCCTCGCGGACTTTTTCGCGATCAATGACACCTTGATCGTAGTACCGGACACGATCGGCGAAGAAATTCACTTCGGCAGGGACGTGCGGATCCAGCCCGGCGAGCACAAATGCACTGACATAATCGCGCAGCCGACGCACTGTTGGCGCGGGACTGAGCTGTGGCGTAGCCGTTGGTACCGTTGGCGTAGCGACGGCTGGCGTTTCTATGGCCGCAGGCCAACTCTTCTGAGTTGGCTTGTTTGCGAGACGTTGGGCGACTCCAGAGATAATTGCGAGAGCTATCGAAACTATTCCAACTCCAATTGCCCAGCGTGCGAGCCGCTGGGTTTGCCCATGCTTGGCGTCGCCATGCCTTAGATTGATCTCACTGCGTATCAGTGTCAGTCGTTCCGATGCGGTTATGATTTCGTTTGGAGGAAGCGTCGAGTCAGACTGGATTTCCAAGAAATAATCCTGACAATCCTGGAGTTCGCTTTCCGCAAAGACGCGAAGCTTGCTTGGCTTAGTGCGATCGACCATTTTCCAAAAATTAGATCGATCTGCCATAAGATTTATTTCAGCGTGATATCTTTTCGACTGAGTCCGGCGACGTGCTCGAGACGCACAAACCGACGGCCCGAGTTCAAAGAACCCTTAGATTACTTTTCGTCTATCCGCGTTCGAATCGGTCTTTCGCTGATTCTGGGGATACGCGGGTCAGGCTTGTGGTCTGTCTCATGGAAGATCACGTCACGAAGTTTGCATTTGTCCACTTGTTGACCGCATTTTGGACAGCGACACAAATGGCTGTCTTGGCTTGCCTGCGTGGCGATTTCATTTGGTCGACGTATCTGCAACAATCGTGCTAAAGCTGGGTCCGCCGGCTCTCAGCGCCTTTAATTCTTTCAAGACCTGCTCGTAAGACAAAGTGTCATCTAAACTACCGAGCAACCCCGCAATTTGCCCGCGTACCTCCGGATCGTCCGAGCGCACAACTAGCGCTGCGCGAGCTGTATCAGCTACGACACTCCGCAACTGCTGCTGCTTCTTCATAATCACGGTGTCACGGCCACACCATCAGCAGGTTGCCATAATCGTCTCTCCTCCTTTGTCTAGGAAACGCATGCGAACCGAAATTCGCGCGTCCGCAGCGCAGTCGAATCGCTGCATCAAGTTCGACAAACGCAGTCAGCTTTTCTCTGCACGCACAATGAAGCGTTGATCAACTCAGCGCGGCCGCGGCGGCGGGGCAACGGACTTGGGCGTGGTCTTGGAGTCGGAAACTGTGCAGGGGAGTTGTGTCTCAAGTGAACCGATATCGTTATAAACACATTCTTACAGTGGCGCTTCAAACCGAACACACAGGTCGTGCGTTAAAATTGCGGTCGCATTCACCGCTGAGAAGGATGCCGCTTTTTATCCAGTAGGTGATACCGTACACCCCACCAATCGTGCTATCCCTGCGCTGTTCGATGAGCCGGTTGTGTCGGCGAGATTATGGCAATGGTTTCCAAAGCCATACGGTGCTGTGGGCCATCGATGAGATGCTGGAAGTCTTATGTGGCAAAGCTCGGACGCAACTGGGCGCTGGCAGCGATTTCTAACATGGATCAGGCGGACTTTTCGGCTGTTCACATGATGCCGTGATCCGCGTTTGACAATGACGACGACAGCTTGGATTGAAATACATGAGCAAGCGGGCGAGTTCAAAGAGTGGTAACGTTCGAACCGTCTATCACGCCTGCCAGGGAACCACCGCTCCTGAAGATCAAGCGTTAACGCAAACAATGCAACCGAATGCCTCGCCCTCTACGTATTCTAAGTAAACCTCTGTGAAAACAACGCCGACTCCGCTCCGTCGGGAAGCGGAAAATCGCGATGAATTGTTTGTCTCCACCCGCTGGACAGTGGTCCTCAAAGCGGGCGATTCAGCGGCGACTTCCGCTCAGGCACTCAGTGCACTATCGGAACTGTGCCAGATTTATTGGCGCCCGCTGTACGTTTTCTTGCGCAAAAAAGGATATGGACGCGAGGATGCACAGGATTTGACGCAGGGCTTTTTCGCCCACTTGATCGAGAGGCGCGGTCACGCGCACGCCGATCGGGAGAAAGGGCGGTTCCGTGCTTTTCTCCTCACTGCACTGAAAAATTTCATAGCGGATGCTCGCGATCGCGAACACGCATTGAAACGCGGCGGAGGAATGATTCTAGAAAAGCTGGATGACAAGACGGAGGCACAAATCGCGCGAGATGCGAAATGGCAGGCCGACGAAGTTTATGATCGCGAATGGGCGGCATCCCTTGTGCGCCAGACGCTGCACCGCCTCGCGCAAGAGTGCGCGCTGGCAGGCAAAGGCGAACTTTTTGGCTACTTTGTGCCGTATCTTGCAGCACCGGAAGAATCGGCAATCCCATACGAAGAGATGGCGCAGCGCTCACGTCGAGCTGTCACTACTTCGCGCCACGAACTAGCACGATTGCGTGCGCGGTATCGGGCAATTCTGCGTGAAGAGGTCCGCGGCACGCTCCGCGAAGTCGCGGAAGTGGATGAGGAACTCCGATATTTGTGTCAGGTGTTGGCGGCAGCATAGAGGGAGCAATAGCAGCGGAAAGTTAGACAATGCAACCAGCGGCCTCAGAAATTTCGACTTGTCCCGGCTGTGGCCGCATGCTTGAGGAAATAGCCGATGGCGGACTTGGCTGCACGCTCTGTTTGTTGCGGTTTGGAATCGGCGGTGAAGATGATTCGTCCCAGGCAGCCTTAGGTCGATCAACATCGAATGCTTTCGGGGTCGACGAGCGCTTTGGAGTCTATCAGATCGAGCGCCGTCCGGACGGAAGCCTTGACGAGCTTGGGCATGGAGCGATGGGCGTAACCTATCGCGCCATCGACACCACGCTCCAGCGCAAGGTTGCATTGAAGCTCATCAGGCTCGCCCTCGCCGGGCGAAGCGGTGAGGCCCGCGAACGTTTTATGCGCGAAGCCCGTGCGGCAGCGGCGCT
>QHNF01000369.1 GCA_003218345.1 Verrucomicrobiota bacterium
GATGCCTGTTACGAAGAGGAAACCAGCCATGGCCAACGCTGAAGTGCCGAAGCTCGCGCTGAATCTTCCAAACGACCACGGCAACACGCCGCTGAAAAGCACTGCTATGAGCACCACGGCATCGAATACGCTGGCGACATTTCCAAATCGGCTCTTGGCCAGCGTGTAATCGACCGAACGACGGTACGTCGGCTCGGCAATCATTGCGCGAAATGCAGGCGGCACGTCATTCGCGCGCGCGCGGGCGCGACCTTGGTTCAACCGGCTTAGCCAGAGTTCAGCGGTTGCCCGCGCGAGAATCAGAACTAAGGCAACGGCGGCGAACGGCGGCATGAAAACCAACCTACTATGTCATTCTGAGCGGAGCGAAGAATCTCGGTTCGCTCTTAGAGGTCAAGCCAACCGGAATAATCAGAGATGTTTCGCTCCGCTCAACATGACAGAGAATTCCCTTTAACCGGACGCTCTGTGCTCTAGGTTCGTTCGAGTGCTTAGCGAGCCCTCAATTCAATCAGCAAATTTGAAAATGATTTTAGCGTTGCGCGGTGACGCTCACCCTACTCGCGACTGCTGGCAACGTCCTTCGCATCCGCTGCTTTCGCTTGGGCGGAAAGGAATTCGCGAACGTGGTTCAATTCATCTCGTGAGCCGCCAGACTTTGCCGTTTGTGCGGCCAGCTTCGCATAATAGCGGCGTGCATTTTCCTTGTCACCAGATTGCTCGGCAGCTCGTGCCGCTCCATATAGTCCTCTGAATCGTCCCGGGTAGATTTTGAGCGCAGCTTGGAATTCCCGCTGTGCGTCCTTCGGTTGGCCCAGTTCGAGTAGCAAACTGCCGAGCTGTTCGCGAATCGGAACAAATGCGCCCGGCGAAACCGGATGCTTGCCCAGAATGTCTTCGGCATCGGCCGCCGCATGCAACATCTGGATTGCTTCGTTCTTTTTACCTTCGCTTGCCGCCATCCAAGCCGAAGCCGCTTGCATCTGGAGGTCGAGATGGCTCTTGAAATAGTCGAACTTGGGGTCCTTTGTTGCGTCGCGTAATTCCCGCATTCGCGCGATCGCTTTCCGCGCACCGTCGAGATCGCCGGTATGCGCTCGTCCGAGCGCGTGACCATATTCGATTAGAGCTTCCATAAATGGGAATGAAGACCAGTGTGGGAGGTTCGGAACGGCCAATCCCGCCGCCGCTGTCCAATCATTCCGTTCGAACGCGTAACGTGTTGGGATGGCGGCCAGAGCGTAAGCAGCGCTGAATTCCAGTTCCGGGTTTGTCTTGCGCACTCTGGCGGCAAAATCGACAATCTTCTTTGCCTCAGTGTCCTGGGCTTCCTGCAAATAAGAGTAGGCCATGTAATCGAGCGCGTGTAACTCTTCGGTTTCGGTGGCGACGCGATGGCGCATCGCCGCGTAAGCGCGCGAAGCTTCGGCCGAAGCTCGATTGGCAGCGATGGATTTATCCCACATCCCCAAACGCGTAAAGATGTGCGATGGCATATGCAGCGCGTGAGGTACCCATGGCGCGATGGAATTATAACTTTGGGCCGCGGCCAGTCCGCGTTGGGCGAGCGCGGGATAATCGTAGCAATGGATCAGGTAATGAACGACGCCGGGATGGTTTGCGTTTTGTTTCCATAGCTTTTCCAGGATGGCGGCTGCCTCAAGTTGTTTCGACAAACTCGTGTCACTGGGCGTGGCGTAACCCACAGCCAGGACCGCGAAAGCGTCGAAGGTTTGGACCTCAAAATCGTCCGGATAGTTGTCGCGGAGCTGGCGCATCGCTTTCTCGTAGGCGATCACCCGGTCACGCGGTCCGACTGGTCCATGGCACGACTGCCCAACCGCACCTGCGGTCGAACCCTCCGGCGTATTGTAATAGACATTGAGTGCCGTGATGAACCCTCGCTCGCGATCCGTGCCAGCGTCCATCGCCATCGCTTTTTTAATGGCCGCTTTGCCGGCGCTCATTTCGTCGGGAGTGGGTGGTGTCCAGATCGGATGCCACCACGTCATCGCGATTCCCCACTGCGCCATCGCGCATTTCGGGTCCTGCTCGGCCACGGAAGTGAAAACACGTCGCGCTTCCTCATAAAAGAATGAATGCAGCAGCGCTACCCCGCGCACGAATTCCGGTTGGGCAGCAGGCGCGCATGATATCGGGAAATCCACTTTCCCGGCTGCGCGCAAATCGCCCGGTTCAGGTACGGTCGCGCTCTGGACGCCCAGAATGCCAAGAGTGCCGATCAGGATGACGGGAAAAAATACGCGATGAAGAGATGTCCGAATCACCTTTTAGGCTGGCATGACTGCCGTTAGACGGCAAATTTGAAAATGATCTTGTGATCAATTCCAGCTGCAGCGCTGTGAATTCCAGCACTGACAATGATTACAGTGGCCATTCTTTATCCATCAGCTTGCGAAAAGCTTCCGATAGTAGCGGTACCAATCACTCTGAAAGCGTTCAGTGGGATCATGCTTTCTTTTCAGGGTGAGAAATTGTTTGAACTGCGGGTAGCACGCCATGACCTGCTCGAGTTTCGCAAATTTATGATACGTAAGGTAATAACTTCCGCCGCGAGCTATCGCCAAATCAATCAAGCCGCGAAAGGAGCGCGC
>QHNF01000350.1:0-2239 GCA_003218345.1 Verrucomicrobiota bacterium
CGATGTCGGTAATCCCGAGAACATAGGCAACCATCGAACCTGCAGCCGAACCGCGCCCGGGCCCTACAGGGATGCTTTTTTCTTTGGCAAAATGAATGAAATCCCAAACAATGAGCAGATAACTGACGAACCCCGTCTTCTCGAGAACGTCCAGCTCATAATCGAGCCGCTTGATCAACTCCGCATCGTTCGCCGCGCGTTCGCCGTAGCGTTGGCGCAAACCGTTGTAACAAAGCTCGCGCAAATAACTTTCGCGCGTTTTCCCAGCCGGCGCCGGATACTCCGGATACCTGGACTGCCCAAATTCGAGATCGAGATGGCAACGTTCGCCAATTTCGAGGGTGTTTGTAATCGCTTCCGGAAAATCGCGAAACAGCTCGCGCATTTCAGCCGGTGATTTGAAATACAGCTCCGGCAGATAACGCATGCGATTTTCTTCCTGCACCATTTTGCCAGTTCCGATGCAAAGCATCACGTCGTGCGCCTCGTGATCGCTCCGGCGCAGAAAGTGAACGTCATTTGCCGCAACCATTCCGACGCCAAGGTCCCGCGCAATTTGCGGCAACACCTCATTGCATGCGCGCTGGGCTTCCATCCCGTGATCGTGCAATTCCAGGAAGAAATTCTCGGCCCCAAGAATGTCTCGATATTCGGCCGCGCTCTGTTTCGCTTTCTCGATATTGCTTGCCTGAATCGCGCTGTTGATTTCGCCTGCGAGGCAACCGCTTAATCCGATCAAACCCGCCGACTGCGCTGCCAGGAGCTCCTTATCGATCCGCGGTGCGTAATGAAACCCATCCAGATGCGCTGCGGTCACCAGCTTGACCAGATTTCGGTAGCCAGTCTCATTTTCCGCCAAAAGGGTGAAGTGATACGCCGAATCGCGTCGCGATCCCGGACGATCTTTGTGCGATCCAGGGGCAATATAAGCTTCGCAACCAATGATCGGCTTCACTCCGGTCCGCTGCGCTTCCTGGTAAAATTCAATCGCGCCAAACAAATTGCCGTGATCAGTGATCGCGACAGCGGGCATTTTGAATTCAGCCGCCTTTTTCATCAGCTCTTTCATCCGGATGGCGCCATCCAGAAGCGAATATTCGGTGTGCAGATGTAGATGAACGAAAGAGTCCCGGGGCATTAGATTTCAGTATTGAGCGTCAAAAGAATTTCGCAAATTTACCAAGCATTTCATCTCGAACGAAGTGAGGGGGCCCGCAAAAAATGGAGCAGGCCAGTTAGCTCGCGTGCTCGGCCTTCTTATGCGAGTTGCCGCGGTCACAGCGGCGAGCCCGGGCTGACGCGCGTCATTCTCGTGCAAAAAATTGTGCAAAAATTCGTGATTGCATTCGCATCGCGGCATTGCTAAGAGAGCGCGTGCTGCGCGTAGCTTTCGATTGCAAGGTACCGCGCGATGCTGAGTTTACTTTGACATGAAAAAACTGGAAGCCATCATCAAACCGTTCAAGCTCGAGGAGGTCAAAGAGGCGTTGGCCGAGCTTGGCATCGAAGGGATGACGGTCACCGAAGTAAAGGGGTTTGGCCGGCAAAAAGGACACACCGAGATTTATCGCGGGAGCGAATACACTGTGGATTTTCTGCCCAAAGTGAAGGTGGAAGTCGTGCTCGCGGACGACATGGTGGAAAAAGCCGTCAGCGTGGTGGTGGCCGCGGCGAAGACGGGCAAGATCGGCGATGGAAAAGTTTTCGTGCTCCCAGTGGAACATGCAGTCCGCATTCGCACTGAAGAGATCGGCGAAAAAGCGGTGTGACGGCGCTGGCGCGCCTTTCGTTGGACCGTTGAAACGTTAAAGCAGTTCGAGAATTTGACGATATAGCGATGTAACTTTTCCAACGATTTAACTTTTAACGTTTCAACCCTTCAACGCTTCAACCCAAATTATGGCCAAAGACAAAACTCCATCCGACGTCAGCAAAATGATCAAGGACCACGGGGTGAAACTCGTGGATTTCAAATTCACCGATCTGCCAGGCACGTGGCAGCACTTCACCACTACCCTCAGCGACTACGGCGAAGATGTTTTCACCGATGGACTCGGGTTCGACGGCTCGAGCATTCGTGGCTGGAAAGTGATTAACGCTTCCGACATGCTCGTCATTCCCGATCCCACGACGGCGTGGATCGACATCTTCAATGCTGAACCGACTCTGAGTTTGATTTGCGCGATTGTCGATCCGATTACGCGCGAGCCGTACGATCGCGACCCGCGTGGGGTGGCGG
>QHNF01000350.1:2269-4542 GCA_003218345.1 Verrucomicrobiota bacterium
CGATACCGCATTCTTCGGACCGGAAGCCGAGTTTTTCATTTTTGACGATGTGCGCTTCAGTTACGCGGGGAATTCGTCATTTCATCTCGTCGATAGCGCCGAGGGCCACTGGAACAGCGCGCGCGAAGAATTTCCGAATGTCGGTTACAAGATTCGGGCGAAGGAGGGTTACTTCCCAGTTCCGCCCATGGACACGTTGCAAGATATCCGCAACGAAATGGCGCTCGAGCTGGAGAAGGCAGGCGTGCCCGTGGACAAACAGCATCACGAAGTAGCCACCGCTGGCCAGGCCGAGATCGATGTCCGTTTCGCGCCACTCAAAGCGATGAGCGATTCGATGCAGTATTACAAGTACATCATTCGCAACGTCGCCAGGAAGCATAACAAGACCGTCACGTTCATGCCAAAGCCGCTCTTCGCCGATAACGGTTCGGGTATGCACACGCACATCTCCCTTTGGAAAGATGGCAAACCGCTGTTTGCCGGGAATGGTTATGCGGGGCTGAGTGAGATGGCGCTTTTCTTCATCGGCGGGATTTTGAAACACGCGCCGGCGCTAACCTGTTTTACCAATCCAACCACTAACAGTTTCAAGCGTCTTGTGCCAGGATTCGAGGCGCCAGTGAATCTGGCCTATTCGGCGCGAAATCGTTCCGCTGCGATTCGTATTCCCACCTACTCCGCCAGTCCCAAGGCGAAACGGCTCGAATTCCGCACGCCTGATTCTGCCGCCAATCCGTACATCGCGTTTTCCGCAATGCTGCTCGCCGGCCTCGACGGAGTCCAAAACCGCATCGACCCCGGCGATCCGCTCGACAAGAACCTTTACGAACTGCCGCCGGAAGAACTCGCGCAAGTCGCCAGCGTGCCCGATTCACTCCGGGGCGCGATCGAAGCGCTCCAAGCCGATCATTCCTTCCTCTTGCGCGGCGACGTCTTCAACGAAGACTTCATCGCCAACTGGATCGACATGAAACAAAAGGAATATGACGCGCTGCGTTTGAGACCCCATCCGTACGAGTTCGCGATGTATTACGATGTGTGATCTTGCATAGCGCGCGAGCTGTGTGCGCGTTTCCTTCGCCGGAAACTGCAGTCGAATTAGACGAAACAATGTTCGCCTTTAATTACGAAGGTTCGTCTAGTCATAGTTAGGAATCGTCACGCGCCATGAAATATCATGACGGCTCGCGAATTACGCTGGGCGACATCGTCACTGTTCCAGTGCCGGGCGGCGCAGCAATGGCACGAGTGGTCATGCTTCGCGATACCTACGAACATTTGGACATTCATAGGAGTTTGTGGACTGGGTCGAGCGTGACAGAGTGCTTGAAGCGACATCTATTGTTGTTGAGTGGTTGGACCGCAATCCACTCGCTCACAGCGATCCACGATATGCGCCTGTTGGTAATTTCATGTTCACCGAGCCAGATGAGCATGTTACACGTGATAGCTAACAAGGCGCTGCAGCGAACCCGCGCTGGGCGTTTCAGTTTTATGAGTCACAGTCTTTACAATATCGTCGGCTTCGGCGGACGCGCTTTGCCTGCGCTGGTCGCTGAGCTTGGTCGTTAGGGCTTTGAACTCACATTCTCCGCTGTTGGTCGATGCTCGGCAAAAGGATATTCATCACCACCCTCAACGACGACAGACGAAAAATGTTCGTCTTAAATCACGAACGACTGTATCTTGTTGTGGCAGCTTACGACGTCGCGAGACCTCAAGAGAATAGAGGCTGAAAAAGGGAGGAGATCATGGCCAAGAGAATGACTACTGGTTTCGGTCGGCACGGCGCATTAGCACGTTTGCCGGCAACGTCGGGTCAAGAACCTTGCGCGCGCTCTCAACACCCGCGACCGGCAGGCTAGCAGCGTCAATCAATCCGACCTGAGCTAGCACTGATGCCTGGTCCCAATAAATGTGCTCGTGCGCCAACTTGCCTCCTCTAAATCGAACGATAGCAACTAGCGGAACCTCCACCCGCTTTCCCGTCGGAGCAACACCCGGCAACATCCAATCCATCCGAATGCTGTGAGTGAATTTGAACACCATTTCGTCCACCAATTGATCCTCGCCGATCGTTCGCGAGACGGGAGTCATTTCCGTGTCCGGAGGCATCTGAGGAATGAACCGTTTCGAATAGAACTCGCGCAATTCGTCCTGGCCTACGCCACCAGTCAACACTGGTATGTGATTTACGTATGCGTCTTCGACCATCGTAGCGAGCGTGTCCTCGGTGTTACGAGTGGCGAACTCATACCGCACATGCTCTT
>QHNF01000351.1 GCA_003218345.1 Verrucomicrobiota bacterium
AGAACCCCGATGAGACTGCTAGATCGCTACGTCGTCCGCAATTTTTTGCAGGTCTATCTTTACTGCATTGCCGGCTTTATCTCCATCTGGCTCATTTTTGATGTGAGCGATAACATTTCGACATTCATCGACCAACACATCGGTCTTTTCCTTGTCGCTCGCTATTACGCCACGCAGATCCCGCAGGTGCTGATCATTCTGCTGCCGGTTTCGCTCCTGCTGTCACTTCTTTTTACCTTGGGTCGAATGTCGCGCGCGAACGAAGTCGTCTCAATGCTCACTGCAGGTATAAGTCTTCCGCGCGTGCTGCTGCCATTG
Source organism: Verrucomicrobiota bacterium (assembly GCA_003218345.1). Taxonomy (GTDB): domain Bacteria; phylum Verrucomicrobiota; class Verrucomicrobiia; order Chthoniobacterales; family UBA10450; genus Udaeobacter. The sequence continues at coordinate 319 of QHNF01000351.1, forward strand.
ATCGGCATGGGGCTGCTCACGGTAGGCGCAACCATGGCGCTCAACTATTCGCTTGCACCGCATGCAGAACTGGCGCGCAAAGGATTCCTTTCCGAAGCGCAGGCGCGTCCGAGCCGTTACATCCAAGGACAAATTTTCCGCAATCGAACCGACTTGCGCACCTGGTTTGTTCAGAATTTCCTCCCTCACAGCAGTACGTTCAATAATGTTCAGGTGCTGCAACAGGACACCAACGACAACATTGTTACGAACTATGTGGCGACCCGGGCCCTTTACCGTCCAGAGACGAAAACCTGGGATTTGGAGAACGTTAAAGTTGTTCACTATGATCACGCGGGAAATATCGTTGACGAGCAGATTTATCCTTCTCTCAAGATCGAGCACTGGAGTGAAACCCCGTTCCGGCTCGGCAGTGCAAATGAACGCGCAGAATTCCTGAGCCTGCCAGAACTGCGAGAATATTTGCATTTCAACGCGGATTTTCCCGCTACATTGCTCGCGCCGTTTCGCACCCATCTGCAGTATCGGCTTGCCTTGCCGTGGACCTGTTTGGTTGTTGTCTGCATTGCCGCTCCGCTTGGAATCGGCTACTCGCGTCGGGGGGTGTTATCGAGCGTTGCGGCTGCGGTTTTTCTCGTCTTTTCGATGAATTTTTTGGTCCACCTGTTTCTCGCGCTTGGCGAAGGCGACCGCGTTTCTCCGTGGGTGGCGGCCTGGACGCCGAACCTTCTTTTCGCCGCGATCGGTCTTTACTTGCTTTACCTTCGGGCTTCCAACCGCGAAGCGCCCGGCTTTCATCTTTTCACCGCGCGCCGTATTGTCTCCCGATGACTCCGCTCCCAAGCGACTGGGCGATCACGCATCGGGCAGACGTCTGTGCCGTGACGCATCGGCCCTTTGTTCCGGGCGAGTATTTCTACACCCTGCTCTACCACGACGCCGATGGCTACCGACGCGAGGATTTGAGCGAAGACGCGTGGCGAAACCGCAATGAGAACATTCAGCCGTTTTCATTTTGGAAATCACGTTACGAGCCGTTACCACCAAAGTCGCCCGAGCCTCTGGCTAGGGAAAATGCGGAGCAGCTCTTTCGCCGTTTAATTGCTTCGAAAAATCCGCCTGCGAACGCCTGTTATGTCCTCGCCGCGATGCTCGAGCGCAAGCGCGTCCTGAAACAAGTGAACACGGAAGAGAGTGCGAATGGGCGCGTTTTGATTTACGAACATGGCACCAGCGGCGACGTCTTCATCGTGCCCGACCCGCAATTGCGTCTCGACGAGCTGGAAAACGTGCAACACGAAGTCGCCCAGCTGCTCCATACAGCGG
>QHNF01000352.1 GCA_003218345.1 Verrucomicrobiota bacterium
TCCCACGGGGCGTGTGCGCGACTTCGGGATGAAATTGCAGGCCGTAGAGTTTTCGTTGTGGATCTTCTACCGCGGCGAAGTCGCAACCTTCGGTTGTCCCAATGACACGAAAACCTTTCGGCAACACTGTGACTTCATCGCCATGGCTGTTCCAGACATCGAGCTGGTGGCCTAATCCGTGTAAAAGTTCTGAGCCATTCGCGATGTGCAATATGCCGGGTCCATACTCGCGACGTCCAGTGAACACGACCTGTCCACCAAGACGGTGCGCCATTAGCATCAGCCCGTAACAAATCCCGAGCACCGGAACGGCTAATGAAAAAATCTCTGGGTCGAGACGTGGTGCGCCCTTGTCGTAAACGCTGGCGGGGCCGCCGGAGAGGATGAGGCCTTTGGGCCTGAGCTCTGCGATGTCAGCTGCCGGCATGTCGAAGCGAACAATTTCCGAATACACCTGGCACTCGCGGATGCGTCGCGCGATTACCTGTGTGTACTGCGAGCCGAAATCGAGGATGAGAATTCTTGAATGCGTTGGGGAGGCCACTGTCTTGACGCCCTAGGGGTGAGTTTGCGGCACGCTATGCTGGCTCGCTGCATCGTCGGAAGATCGCTCCATTGGGCCAATAGTTCCTTGCCCTGTTACGCCGCGTTCGAACTGCCCCTGCACTTCTTGCGTAGTGCGTTGTTCGAGCGGGTCAGCGCAACCACCCGCGATCAGCCATGCGATAGCGAGGAGGGCTTGTCCTGAGCGGAGCCGAAGGATCGAGAGGGGCTTCATCTGTTTATTTTATGAAGCGGATATTTCATTGCAAGAAGGTTGAAGCGTTGAAGGGTCTAAAACGTTGAAGCGGCAGATTGTCATTGGCGCTTTAACGCTCCAACGCTTCAACGGTTTAATATCCATGATCGATCCGGAACTTTTGCTACAAGGCTATCGGCTTGGCGTTTTTCCAATGGCGATGGAGGATGGCACAATCGAATGGTTCTCACCCGATCCGCGAGCGATCTTGCCGCTGGATGATTTTCATGTGCCGCATGCGCTGCGAGGTCTCCTGCGCAAGAGAATCTTTGAAACCAAAATCGACAATTGCTTCTCGGAGGTGATTGAGGCCTGCGCGGCGCGTGAAGACACATGGATCAATCGCGAGATCATCCAGAGTTACACGCGATTGCATGAGCTTGGTCATGCACATTCGGTCGAAACGTGGACTAGCGGCAATCTCGCGGGCGGACTTTATGGCGTCGCGATCGGCGGCGCCTTTTTTGGCGAATCGATGTTTCATCGCGTGACCGATGCTTCGAAGATCGCGCTGGTGACGCTTGTGGAACATTTGCGCGCTCGCAAGTTTGCGTTGCTCGATACACAATGGCTCACACCACACTTGCAACAATTCGGCGGTATCGAAATCTCACGGAACCATTACCTGCGCCTCTTACGCCGAGCGGTGGAATCGCCGCGAAAATTCTAAGTAGAGAGCGCCCGGCCGTGCGTGTCGGTACGTGTCGCTCTGCCGTGTGTCCCTCTGGTGCGAGCGAAGGCTGGTTGAGCGCTACACGTTTTCTGCTTTAGTGAAAGCCCGCGACGCGACCTGCGCCAAGGGTCGATCCCGCGACGGCTGGGTAGCTCAGTTGGCAGAGCAGTGGACTGAAAATCCACGTGTCGGCGGTTCGATTCCGCCCCCAGCCACATCCCCATTTTCAGAGGCAAATCGCGAGGAGAAGACGCACTTTGCCGGCATCAGAGATGGCGGGATCGCACGGGTTGCGTTCCGGTCGTGCTTCTATACACAATTCGACGAGTTTTTAGCTTCGCCGCTGCTTGTGGTGCTTTTGTTTGGATTGCTGCGGATGCGCATCACGAATTAGGCGAGCAAAAGCGCTGTGCACGCTCTTGCGTGCCCCGATGAGGCGACGCCACTCGTGATCGATTGTTTTCTCGATGCGAAGCGCCGGACCGACTTGGTACTGTGGCTGTGCCCGACGCGGCCCCCGCTTAACGATTGCTCGCGATGCAACCTTGCCCTTTCGAAGGTTCGGGGTCGCCGGCGGCGGTGGTGGCGATGCATCTCCCAGATCGAAGTCGAAGTCCGTAGTCTCCGCCAGAGCTGGTGCGACAAACGAGGCAGCGATGAGTGAAGTGGCGACAGCTTTCTCAGCCATTTCGCCCGCCACCTCCCCCGCCTGCTGATTTACCTTGCCCTGCTGGCACAAAGCCAAAACAACAGTAACGAGGGCAACCGCGGCGTGCTCAACGCGAGAGCACAGCGACCGCACGAGATACCAAACGCTAGAAGCCTTGCCCAACAGCCAGCTTTGGAATTGAGCAGCGGCCGTGCTTACAGGCAACAAAAGCAGCGAGGGAAGCTGAAAGCCGGCTTTCTTAATGAGATGGCTGAAGGTTTTGGCGAGCTTGGAATGGTGCGCGATCGCCGTTGCCCACCAATCGAGCATCCGACGCCGATTTTCTTCCAGTGCTGGCATCGAATCAGTCTTGGTGCCGTCGAGTAGATCCGTGATCAACTCGTGATCCAGGTTGTCGCGCAACCAGGTGCTCAAGAAGGCCGCGCGCTCGTGGCGATCGAGTACCCTGAGATAAGCAGCGAGATGCTGCGGGCGGATAGGGCGCTGGCCAGACAGATGCACGGACACAACGCTCGGAGCGATTCCTGACCGCGAGCTTGAGCTCATTCCACTCTCGCAAAGCAAGGAGCCGACATAACAGCTGTGATGAAAGCCTATTATGAACTCGCAAATTCCGGAGCTCGTCTGGCATTGCACAAAATAAAACGTCCGAAGGCGCTCGCTGGCCGTAATTATTTTTCAAAAAAATACTCAAGATGCTGTTGCGCTGTCCAATTCTTCTTAGACGCCACACCTGT
>QHNF01000353.1 GCA_003218345.1 Verrucomicrobiota bacterium
GAATCGACTGGCGCCAGCAGGTGCGGAAATGCACGTGGTAAAAAACAATTTTCTCAAACGCGCCATGACGGATTCCGGTTTTCCAGATGTCGGTGAGGACCTGGTGGGCCAGACTGCAGTTGTCACAGGCGAAAAAGATGTGGCGCCAGTTGCCAAAATTTTTAAGGTGTTTGCGACAGAATTTAAAATTGCGGCCCTCAAGGTTGGCTTTGTCGATCGCGCTGTTCTTTCCACGGCGGAATTGGAAATGTTGGGGGAATTGCCCCCGCGAGAAACTCTGCAAGCACAATTGCTGGGGCTGCTTTTGTCGCCGGCAACGCGTTTGGTTCGTTTACTCAACGAACCAGGCGCAGCGTTAGCACGATTATTAAACGCAAAGGCCCAAAAAGAAGCAGAACCAGCGGAGGCGGCATGATTTGGTAGGGGTGGGCGCTTCGCCTGCGAAAACGGCGAGCGGAGCGGTTGCCATAAACGAGGAGAGAAACACAAACTGTCCGAGCCGATTGCTATCGGCTTTAATTCTCCGAAGGCTTTCGGAGGCGGCAATTGGAGGAAAAAATAAAATGGCAGATACAGATAAATTGGTGGAGCAACTCAGCGGTTTGTCGGTGCTCGAGATTGCTGGACTGGTCAAGCAGCTTGAAGAAAAATGGGGTGTCAGCGCAGCCGCTCCGGTGGCGGCAGCTCCTGCGGCAGCGGGCGCACCTGGCGGTGCGGCGGCTCCTGCGGCGGAAGAGAAAACTACATTCGACGTGATCCTGAAAGAAATGGGCGCGAATAAGATTGGAGTGATCAAGGAAGTTCGCAGCGCCGCGCCTGGGCTGGGCTTGGCGGAAGCCAAAGCGCTGGTCGAAGGAGCACCCAAAACAATCAAAGAAGGCGTGACCAAGGAGGAGGCGGAGGAGATCAAGAAAAAGATCGAAGCTGCTGGCGCGAAGATCGAAATTAAATAAGATTCGCTGAGGCATGCTGTGCGCGGTTGTTCGCGCAGCGGTCTAGCCCAATGGGACAAAATGAGGTCTATAGGGGCCTATGCGGCTCCGGCAGCCAAACTGATCATCGCGCGGCACATTTTGCTTGCGCGACGTTAAATTTTACGCAAATTTCGGTTTTGTTAGAAGCAAGCAGAACTTATTTTTAACCCGGCGCTCAACGGTAAACCACAAGAAAGGCAGCAAAACGGTGGCGAATTTGACAGGCTGCTGTTTTGGATGCATTTTTGTGCCCTTCGCTCGTTGCTGATCCCGTAAAATCTTGCCCGTGTCGTCCACGATTTGGCGTGGACGTTGCGAGGCTTAACTCTTGGTTTAGTCATTATGTCGGAACGCATTTATTTCGGAAGCATTAAAGAAGGTGTCGAACCACCGAATCTGATCGAGGTTCAGGCCAATTCATACGTCGATTTTCTCCAGAAAGATGTCCCTTTTTCAAAGCGCAAGAACCAGGGACTCCAGGCTGTTTTCAAGGAGGTTTTCCCAATCGAGAGCTACGATGAAAAAGCCGTACTCGATTTTAGTCACTATGACATTGGCGAGCCGAAATTGAGCGCGCTGGAGGCGCAGCGTGAGGGACAGACCTATAGCGCGCCATTGCACGTCACGTTCCAATTGCGGGAAGAAAAAGGCACGAAGGAAGAAAAGGTCTACATGGGTGAAATCCCGCTCATGACGCCACAAGGCACTTTCGTTATTAACGGCGCGGAGCGGGTAGTGGTAAGCCAGCTGCATCGCTCCCCAGGAATCGCCTTTGAATCGACGGTTCACGTAAACGGTAAAGTGCTCTACAGCTTCCGGATTATTCCAGACCGAGGGTCATGGATAGAGGTGCAATTTGATACGGCTGATCTTCTTTATATTTATCTGGACCGACGTAAGCGGCGCCGGAAGTTTCTCGCCACTACGTTCTTGCGCGCGCTCGGGTATGGCTCTGACGAAGAGGTCATCAAAGTTTTTTACAACGTTGAGAACCTTAAGCTGAGCGAGAAGCTCGAGGAAGAAACGCTGGCCACCAAAGTGCTCACTGCGGAGATCCGTGACGGCGAAGTGACGGTGGCGCGCGCGTTCGAGCCGCTGACTCTGGCGACGGTTCGCCAAATCATGGCGCTCAAGATTCACGAGGTCAAAGTGATCGACATTTCGAACGATGACACGATCGTGAAGGCGCTTCGAAAAGATCCAGCGCACGACCAGGAAGAAGCGCTTAAGGATATTTACCGGCGTCTTCGCCCTGGCGATCCGCCGACAGTGGCCAACGCGCGCGCTTTGCTCAAAAGGCTCTTTTTCGATCCAAAAAAATATGATCTTGGACGAGTCGGCCGTTACAAAATTAATCAAAAACTAGGGATCAACGTCGATTCCACCGAGCGGATTTTGACCGACAAAGACTTTATCGCAGCGATCAAATATCTGATCAATTTACGGCGAGGCGAGGGCACGCTCGACGATATCGACCATCTAGGCAGTCGTCGGGTGCGCACGGTGGGCGAATTACTGGCGAACCAGTGCCGTGTTGGCCTTGCTCGCACGGAGCGTCTGGTCAAAGAGCGCATGACCCTGTTCGACATCAATGTGGATGGGATGACACCACAAAAGCTGATTAATCCAAAAGCGCTCAGCGCGGTCATCCGCGATTTCTTTGGCCGATCACAGCTTTCGCAGTTCATGGATCAAACGAATCCGCTCGCAGAGTTGACGCATAAACGTCGCCTGTCGGCTCTCGGGCCCGGAGGTCTAAGTCGAGAGCGTGCCGGATTCGAAGTCCGCGACGTTCACCCATCGCATTACGGGCGCATTTGTCCGATCGAGACGCCGGAAGGTCCAAACATCGGGCTTATTAGCTCGATGAGCACTTTCGCGCGCATCAACGAATTTGGTTTTATCGAGACGCCTTATCGCAAGGTGGAAAAGGGCCGCGTAACGGACGAAATTGAATATCTCACCGGCGATCGGGAGGAGAATTTTCTCGTCGCGCAGGCGAATGCGCCCATTGACGGAAGAGGACATTTCACCGGGGAAAAGGTTTCTGTGCGCTACCGTGGCGACTTCCTCGAAGTCGATCCCTCAAAAGTGAATTACATGGATGTGTCGCCGAAACAGCTCGTGTCGGTGGCAGCGGGTCTGATTCCGTTCCTCGAACACGACGATGCAAACCGGGCACTCATGGGCTCCAACATGCAACGCCAGGGGGTGCCGTTGATTGTTTCGGAGGCGCCGCTTGTAGGCACCGGCCTAGAAGAAAAAGTAGCGCGAGATTCGCATGCAGTTGTTCTCGCGGTCGATGGCGGCAAGGTCGCTTCAGTCACGGCGGACCAAATTGTTGTCACTAAAGACGGGCACCTGCCTGATGGCAAAAGGAAGCTAAAAACCGATCGGGAGTTTATGTTTACGAGTTGCGCAAGTTCATGCGCTCCAACGCTGGGACGTGCGTGAACCAGAAGCCGATCGTGCGCCGAGGTCAGCACGTAAAGCGGGGCCAAGTAATCGCCGATGGCCCCAACACCGATCACGGCGAGCTTGCGCTGGGACGCAACGTGCTTGTCGCGTTCATGCCTTGGAATGGATACAACTTCGAAGACGCCATCATGATCTCGGAAAAGGTGGTCAAGGAAGATATTTATACGTCCATCCATATCGATGAATTTGAGATTGGGGCTCGCGACACCAAGCTCGGCCCCGAGGAAATCACGCGCGACATCCCCAATGTTAGCGAAGAAGCGCTGCGGAACTTAGGCCCAGATGGCGTAGTGCGGGTCGGCGCGGAGGTGAAGCCGGGTGACATTTTGGTCGGAAAAATTACGCCAAAGAGTGAGACTGAATTGGCGCCTGAAGAACGCCTGCTGCGCGCAATCTTTGGCGAGAAAGCCGCGGACGTGAAGGATACGTCGCTTACGGTTCCGTCAGGCACTTACGGAATCGTAATGGATGTAAAGGTTTCGTCCCGTCGCGAAATTTCGCGCGAGAAACTCACGCCGGCGGAAACCAGACGGCAGCTCAAGACGATCGGCGAAGAACATAAGCGCAAGAAAGATGAGCTAATCGAACAGTTAACCGATTCGCTTTCGAATGTCCTGCTGGGTGAAAAAGTTCCTCTGGACGTCGTAAACGCCCAGAACGGTGAAATCATTATTCCAGCCAATCGCAAAATCACCAAAACACTGTTGCGAAAGCTGGCGATAGCGCATGATCACATCGAGATCGATCCCAGCCCGATCCGCAACAAAATCCGCGAAATCATTAGCTCGTATGAGAACAAGTTCGCGGAGCTAGAGCTCGAACGGGAGCGCGCGACGGACCGGGTAGAGAGCGGAGACGATATTGATCCGGGAATCATCAAACAGGTTAAGGTTTATATCGCGAGCAAGCGCAAGCTCAGTGTGGGTGACAAGATGGCTGGT
>QHNF01000354.1 GCA_003218345.1 Verrucomicrobiota bacterium
TCGTGACCAAGCTCGGACACAAACCGCATTCGATTATCGGCGACTTCATCGATTATCTTCTCGCGCGTCATCAAAGCCGTATTCTGGCCATCCACATCATGCGCCGATAAATTGCCCGCAGTGAAAACAGGATGGGCAGCATTGGTGTGACACGCGGCTTGCGCGAGACTTCCCCTCTGTGTTTATGCCGGTCTGGTGCTAATCTCGATCAACCGGCGGTGTGTAAGACTATCCAACCTCAGAGGGTAGGAATGCTCAAGCGATTACTCAGTTAGCGTCCGTGTGCAAGAATTCGCGCAAGAGTTTAGGGTACAAATCTCCGGGTGATTCAAAGTCACTTCGCGCGAATTCGCCCGCTTGCTTGTGCGTTTCGATCACCCTTACGAGATGATTTCGCCGGTTGATGTTTTTGGAGCTTCATCAAACCGACAACTAATTTCTTGAAGAAGTTTGGACGCGGGCGGGCGACATGCCTGTCGCGGCGCGGCGCTTGTTTTTCAGTCTTCGCGTGGGCGACCGAATAGTGGTCCAAAGCTTCAGGAACTACCAGAGCCTCCTCCTTTTCGTTTGTGATTCGGATTGAATCGTTCAATCGATGCAAAGGCTGCGTATCGGCCTTCGAAATCGGGTCCACGAGTGCACGTGCTACTTGCGTCTCGACATTGTTCGGATCGACGGCCAGGGCCCGGTCGAAAGCCGCCTTCTCGTCATCATAGCATCGGAGAACATCGTAAGTGAACGCAAGCTGCCGGAGCATATCAACGTTTCGCGGGTCAAGGTCAACTGCGCGCTCCAAGTTTGCTGTGGACTCTTGCCAGCGCCCCTGCCGTGCCTGGATGAAACCCATCAACCCGAATATCTGTGGATCGCTGGGCAAACTTTGACAGGCAACTTTTAGTTCGGCCAAGGCACCGTCATAATCGAGGTATCCCCAATAAAGGTGCCGCGCCCGAGCAAGATGCGTTTCACCTGCAGTCGGACGCAGGCGAGATGTTGCTCGGAGAGCCGCGTCCGCCAGCGCCAGGCGCGCGGGGGTATGGTCGAAGCCAAAGAAATAAAGCTGGTCGTGAGCGGAAGCGAGTTGAGAATAGGCGAGGAAAAACGATGGATCGCGCGCGAGGGCTTGGTTTAGCAAATCGACTACCTGCAGTAAGTCGGCTTTCCGAGTAGAGCTCGCGGCCATGCTGAGGAGAAGATTGTTGGCGCGGGTGTAAAGATCGAACGCGACAAGATCGCTCGTTGGCCGTTCTTGCATTGCCAGGTTTTCGCGAGCGGAAACTTTGGCTCTGAGCCGATTCGCGATTGATTGTGCTAGGTCCGCCTCGATGGCGAATACCTCATTCAAATCGCGATCGTATTCCTCTGCCCAAACACCCGTGCCGGTTCGAGCGTCCACTAACTGTGCATTTACATGCACCTTCCCGTCAGAACGCCGCACCGTCCCTTCCACAACATGCGAAACGCCAAGCGCGCGGCCGATCTGACGCAAATCCTGTTTACCACGATATTGCATGACGCTTGTACGGCTGATCACCTTGAAATCGGTAATTTTCGCCAGCTTGGTCAAAATGTCGGCCTGCACGCCTTCGGCTAAAAAGGCGTTATCCGGGTCACGGCTTAAGTTTTCAAACGGGAGCACGGCGATACTTTTTTCCAGCGGATCAAGATTGGAAGCTGATCCGGCAGCCGGATCGATGCGTACTGAACGAAGAATGAAAAATGCAGTCACACCGAGAATCACGATGAAGGCAGCTGCTAGAGCGACGCGAGTCCGTCGCACGCCGCTGAATTGTGTGCGGCAGCTTCGTAGCCGCGCTGCCAGATCGTGCGTGCCGGGCCGTGCCGCCGGCTCGACAGCAAGCATCGATTCGAGCAGTGACCTCAGCCGATGCGGAACATGCGCGGCTTTGAGTTGTTCGATTGGAAGTGCATTTAATTGCTGGGCGCGGTGAATCTCCTCGGCGCTGCGGCCGGCAAATGGCGTTTTTCCTGTGAGCGCGAACCAAAGCGTTACGCCTAACGAGTAGATGTCGGCGCGCACGTCGAGCGCAGAATATTCAAATTGTTCCGGGCTGGCGAATGCCGGCGTCCCGACAAAGCCCTCCCGAGTCAACAACATCGGGTCAACCGGCGCGTTGAGGGCCTTGGCCAAACCAAAGTCGATTATTTTTACTATCAGCTTCTCATCGTTGCGATCTGCGAAGGTTTCGCCATCCGCCGAGACGAGCATCAAATTCGCTGGCTTCAAATCGCGATGGATCAGACCGCGCTTTTCCGCCGCGATTAAGGCGGCGGTGACTTGCTGCGCAACGTCTATGGTAGCGCGGACACCAAGCGGTCCCGCGCGATGAACGCGTTCCGCGAGCGTCTCGCCTTCGATCAATTCCATCGCATAGAAGCAGTGGCCGGTCTCCTCGCGAATTCCGA
>QHNF01000377.1:0-2663 GCA_003218345.1 Verrucomicrobiota bacterium
GCGATAATTGAAAGGCCAGTTCGCCGCTAAAGGAATCGCGGAGGCTAGCAGAATAGCGATTGCAGCACCTGGGTACGATCTCTGAACCGGCATGGACTGCGAGACAGCGAGTTGGATTAACCAACGGATGCCGAACCCAGCGGCAATCGCGATTGAAATAAAGGCGGGCAGATAGTAGGCGTCTTTGTCCTCGGCAATTGCGTAATTGAGAGCGTAGGCCAAATCGGCAACTACGATAAACAGGAGAAACCAGAAAGTCGTACGGTCCCGTCTGAAAGCGCTGGCGAACCCCGCGAAAGCTAGGAAGAGCGGCAATGGCAGCCAGAGCAAGCCAAATTCGCGCAAGGCCATTCTGCAGAATTCAATAAACTGCTCTCCCATTATCTTCGGCGTAAAGGAGAAGAACACCCGATACTGCCGGCCGGTGACATGCCACCATATTTCCTGCAGCGAACGCGGATTGCCCCAGCTAATGACAGGCGAGCGCGATGCCGCAAGCGGCAGGTACGCGTAAACAACGACTAGGGCGCTAACCGAAATCAGCGCGGCATGAACTAGTCGCCTGCTCATGAAAAACCTCATGCCTTCAGTCCTGTAAACGATCACTCCGATGGCGGGAAGGATCAGCGCCACCGTCACGTGATGAACGCCTAGCGCGAGCCCGAATACCAGCGCAGCTGCATAAAGAAAAGTGTCGTGACTCGTGATCGGCGAGGAGATTTGGCCGGTATTCATCACCCTGCCTATACGGTTCCTGTCTGCAACGATGCACCGCCGCCAGCGAAGCATCAGGAACAAGATAACGAGGATGAGCAGCGTATTTAGAGCATAAACCTCGGTGATCGTCGCATAGGACCAAAGCGTGCGGGAGAACGTCATCAGCAACCCCGCGCCGAGCGCAGGCGCAGCCACCAACAGCCGCGCGACAATGGAATCATCGGTTCTCTTGCGCTTTTGTGCGCCCTTCTTCCGTCGCTTCGACGCAGCGAGATACGACGCAGTAATTATTAATTCTGCCGCAACAAGGGTGAGCATCGCGCAAGCGAGCGCGGCAAAAAGCGCGGACGAAAAATTGATGCGCACCGCAACGTTTCCCAAAGGCACAAGCGATGCAAGATGGGCAAGAATGATCCACAACGGAACGCCCGGTGGATGCGCAACCCCCAGACCACGAGCGACGACAAGTAGCTCCACGCTGTCAGTTAAGGTAACCGTCGGGGTGAGCGTCCAGCTATAAAGAAGGAGCGCCACAACAAACACAATGACGGCACAGAGCAGCTCTGCTCGGCCCAGAGGATTTGTCCCGGAATTCACCAGCAGGTCCGGTGTGGATGCAGACCTGGCAGAAGGTCGGCGCGAAGATTTCGCGGAAAGATTCATGCTCCTCAGATATGAAGTTCGGCTGTAGCAAGCAAGACTGCCACTCGCTCCAAGATTACTGCATGTCATCCCGAGTCGCGATAGCCGACCAAGGACCTCACAATCCATACAATCGGGCACTCGATCTAACCGGCATGCCCAATCACCTCTGTCAAATCCTTCACTCTGTTCAGGATGACCCCGCTAAGGCATTTGTCCGTTGTTTATCTCGTGCGGTTTCGCTTCAATACTCGCATGACGAAATCACGCATGACCATCCGCGGTGCCTCATCGTGCCTCATTCTTGCGATGGCCACGGCGATCTTCGGGACGCTGCAAGCGCAAACTCCAACTCCAACGCCATCGCCATCGCAACCGCCTGCTGACTACGAGCTCCGCTGGGGCGTAAAGATTCCGATGCGCGACAGGGTCGAATTGAACGCGACGTTGTACCTGCCGAAAACGCCGGATGGTTCGGCGCCGAAAACGCCAGTAATCTTCACGCTCACGCCCTATATTTCCGACACATATCATGACCGCGCCGCATACTTCGCATCGCACGGCTACGCGTTCGCGCTTGTCGATGTTCGCGGACGCGGAAATTCCGGCGGCGAAGTCGAGCCTTTCGCAAACGAGCCACGCGATGGGCACGACGTCGTTGAGTGGCTCGCCAAACAACCGTTCTGCGACGGCAAGGTCGCGATGTGGGGTGGTTCCTACGCGGGCTTTGATCAGTGGGCGACGGCGAAAGAGTTTCCACTCCATCTTGCCACGATTGTGCCGGCCGCTGCCGCGCATCCTGGCCTCGATTATCCTTACGTCAACAACGTCGGGATAAGTTATGACGTGCAGTGGTTCACGCTCACCAGCGGCCGCGCTGGACAGGAGCATCTTTTCGCCGACCAAAAATTCTGGCGCACGAAGTTTCTGGACGCCTACAAGAAACACATCCCGTTCACATCGCTCGATTCTTTCGTCGGCAACCCGTCCTCGAATTTCCAGCGCATTCTCAAACATCCAACCCAAGATGCTTATTACGACGCCATGCTTCCAAGTGTCGAACAATTCAAAAAAATCATGCTACCGATTCTGACAATCACCGGGCAATACGATGGTGATGAGCTTGGCGCCCTGACGTTCTATCGCGATCACATCACAAATGCTTCACCCGAAGAGCGAGCGAAACATTTTCTGATCATCGGCCCGTGGGACCACGCCGGAACGCGCACGCCTACGGATGAAGTTGCCGGTGTGAAATTTGGAAAAGACGCGATCGTCGATCTTAATGACTTACATAGGCAATG
>QHNF01000377.1:2716-2913 GCA_003218345.1 Verrucomicrobiota bacterium
GTCGCTTATTACTTGCTCGCGCCGGGAAACAGCGGCGCGAATGGCGAATGGAAATACGCCGATAATTTCGAAACTCTGGTCGCGAATCCGAAAACGTTTTACCTCGATTCCAAAAAGGGCGACGCGAATGGCGTCTTTCGTTCCGGCTCGCTCACTGAAAAGCAGTCCAGTGAGGGCTCCGATACGCTTACTTACGA
>QHNF01000049.1 GCA_003218345.1 Verrucomicrobiota bacterium
TTCGTTACAAGACTTCGTCCCATTTCGTTTTGTCCTTGAGCATGATCTCGCGGAGAAGGCGGATCGGCGGCATGCCATGGTTAAGCAGCTCGTTATGGAATTTTTGCAATGAGAACTCTTCGCCCTGCTGCGCCTTGTAATCGTCACGCAATTTCAGGATCTGCAATTTACCAAGCGTGTAGTTGAGATAGCCGGGGTCGAACGTGCCGCGCATCGCTTCCTGGCGTGCCGGCTTTTCCTCGTAATAGCAATTGTCCTGGAAAAACTTCGTTGCATCCTCGATCGACATCTTCTGAGTGTGTATTTTGGTCGACACACATAACCGGCATAAACGCAGCAGCGCTTCATCGGCTTGCGCCATGCGATATTTGGCCGGGTGTTTCACGTCGTCCTCGCTGGGAGTCTCGCCAGTCGGGTTCCCGAAGCCTTCATCGAGCATCATTTTTTCGCAGTAGTGCGCCCAGCCTTCGGTAAATGCGTAGCTGCCGAAAATCTTTTCGACCTTGCTCGCGGGCGATGCATTCAGATGCAGGAACTGCACATAATGGCCAGGATAAGCTTCATGAATCGAAACGATATCCGAGGTGTAATAGTTGAAGGCGGTGAGCCATTCTTGCTTTTGTTTCTCCGGCCAGTCGTTCTCGGTGGGCGTGACGTAATAATACGCCTCGGTCGCGCGCTTCTCGAACGGACCGGGTGTGTCCATCGATGCAAAAGAGGTGGCGCGCAGATATTGCGGGGTCTCTTTCACCTTGGCGCGAACGTCCGATGGAATGCTGACCAAATGACGGCTCGAAACGTATTTCCGAATTTTGTCCAAGTCTTTGGCTACATCGGGGATGAGATTTTGCGGCGTGGGATGCTCACTCTGAATTTGTTTAAAGACTTCAATCGGCGATTTATTTGGATCGATTTTTTTCGCGGCATCGGCAAATGCTTGTTGTTCCGCTTTTAATTGCTCCATGCCGATCTCAAGAATTTTTTGCGGCGGAAGATCGACCAGTTCGGTTTGAGCCAGGAAGCGCCTGAATTTTTCCTCGCCTAAGGCGAAATCGAGCGACGCTTTCGGAAGTTTTTCCCGTTCCAACCACGCAGCATAATCGTTGAGCGCGTTTGCAGCTTTGCGATTGGACTCCTGAAACGCGACACGGAGCTGCTGATCTTTAAGTCCGGCGACAGCCGCAACGAGATCTTTCTTTAGAAAATCTGAGGAACCTCTCGCGATCTGAATGGCAAGTTCCACATACGGCTTGGGAAGGACCTCATTCAGGTTTGTTCTTGCCGCGATCAGGATATTTGGAATTTGGGACTCGATGGCGATCAGACTGCGAACGCGATCCTCAAGCGGCGCAAAATTCCTTTTGATATAGACATTCACATCGGCTGCGCGCGCATAGATCATGGGATTTCGCTCGAAGACCGACATGTCCTGCATTTCAAAGAGGTCCTTCTTGACGGCCATTTGCAGGATTCTTAGATCTATAGATTGCCGGGGACCTAGCTTGCTTTGGTCGAACTTGCTCAGTCGATCGTCAAACCGCCGCAGTCTGGAAAGCTCAGCATCCAACGCGAGGCGGCTGTAGTCGGAGATCTTGCCGTCGTACTCGTGAAACCCGAGGGCAGTTCCCTCGAGAGGGTGCGCGGCAAGATACGTTTTGATGTATTCCTCGGCGACGGCTTCGTACTCGGCATCCTCGTTTTCCGCGGCGAAGGTGCCGGTCGCGGAAAGAAAAAGAGCGATGGCGAAGAGGCGGAGGAAAACCTTCACGTTAAGAAAGCCGGCTACAGGTATCGCGCGTTGCCAAAAATCCCGGATGAGCGATGATTCGGTTGGTTACAGTAGTAGTCCGAAATATGAAACGGTTGGTTGTCATTCTGTCATTAGGTTTCGCGCTGCTTGGCGTTTTGTCTGGCAGCCTCGCGCAGGAAGCGCAGCGGGGAAACAATGAAGAGGATAACGGCTACTCGCAAATTTCCATTTTCGCAAAAACGCTCGAATTGATTCGGCAGGATTACGTGGATGGGAACAAGACGAGCTATCACGATCTCATCACGGCAGCAATGAAAGGCATGCTTTCGTCGCTGGATCCACATAGCCAGTTCATGGACCCGAATGATTTTCGAGACATGCAGGACGATACGCGCAGCCGTTTTAATGGTCTCGGGATCGAGGTCTCGATGAAGAACGGCCTCCCTACTGTGGTTACGGCGATGGAAGACACGCCTGCGGCCAAAGCTGGCGTTCTGTCTGGGGATCAAATCTTACGAATAAACGGCATTTCAACCGAAAGAATGGACCTTCAGGACGCCATTAATGTTTTGCGCGGACCGGCAGGACGCAAAGTGACTCTCACGCTGTTGCGCCCCTCGACCAAGGAAATCAAAGACTACATCCTGGAGCGGGCGGAGATTAAAGTGCAAAGCGTCAAGGGCGCGAAGTTGCTCGACGCGGAGCTGACCGGCCCATTCAAAATCGGCTACATCCGGCTGATTCAATTCAACGAGCCGACATCCGAGGAGTTATCGAAAGCACTAGAGGAATTGCAGAAGCAAGGCATGCAAGCGCTCATTCTTGATCTGCGGAACAATCCAGGCGGGCTGTTGAATAGTGCAGTCGATGTGTGCGCTCAATTTTTGCCGCCCAACACAAAGGTAGTCTCAACACAGGGCCGGGTCGCTTCTCAACAGCATGATTACTCGACTTCAGGAGCCAAAAAAGAGCGTCCGAATTTTCCCATGGTACTGCTGATCAATGAAGGCAGTGCAAGCGGGGCGGAGATTGTTGCTGGAGCATTAAAGGATTTGCATCGAGCCATCCTCATTGGCGAAACCACTTTCGGAAAAGGTTCAGTGCAGAATGTGATGCAATTGCCAGACGGGTCTGCAGTGCGTTTTACCACGGCAAAATACTACACACCGAGCAAGCAAGTCATTCAAGGCAATGGCGTGATTCCGAATATTCGTGTTGCCATGACTGCAGAAGAGGAGCGCTCCCTCTTTGCGTTGCGCAACGCTGGAAATATCAAATCCGAGGACGAAAAGAATATCGTCAAGTCCAAGGATCCCCAGATGCGGCGCGCAATCGACGCGCTCAAGGGCGTCATGATTTACGCGCAGGAGAACGCCCCGAAAGCGGAAGCGGTAAAGAAATAACAGCGCGCGACTTTTCCTTCTTTGTCATTCCGAGCGGAGTCGAGGAATCTCTCACTTTGTTCTGATATCCCGGGGAATTAACGGCGACAGATGTCTCGACTTCGCTCGACATGACAGTATTAGCTCTCGAAACGTCGTGCGACGAGACCGCTGTCGCCATTTTGCGGGGGCGCAATCATGGCTCCAGCCCGGAGTTGCTTGCCAGTGAAGTCGCATCGCAAGTCGCCGCGCATGAGAAATACGGCGGAATCGTGCCTGAGATCGCATCACGGAATCATCTTATCTACGCGCCGCAGCTACTTGAGCGGGCAACCCGGAACGCTAAGATCGACATGTCGCTAATCGATGCATTTGCGGCAACAGGCGGCCCTGGTCTGGCGAGTTCGCTCATGATTGGCGCGTCGATTGCAAAAGGATTGGCGATTGGGTTTGGCAAACCTTACCTCGCGATCAATCATCTCGAAGGACACTTGCTATCGCCTTTTTTCGGCGGCGCAGATGGCGACACCAAAATCAGGCCTAATGTTTCGCTCATTGTGAGCGGCGGACACACCATGTTGATTCGAGTGCACGCGCTGAACGATTACCAGTTGATCGGGCAAACTGTCGATGATGCCGCCGGCGAAGCATTCGATAAGGTGGCCAAGCTTCTAGGGCTCGGTTACCCTGGCGGCCCTGAAATTGAAAAGCGCGCCCGCGACGGCGACCTGAGGCGTTTTGATCTTCCCCGCAGCATGCTTGACTCGGAGAATTTCAGTTTCAGTGGTTTGAAAACCGCCGTCCGATATTTGCTTCCCAAATTGAATGGCAACTTTCTCGCCGATGTCTGCGCGTCGTTTCAACAGGCGATTATGGATGTACTGGTACGGAAATCGATTGCAGCAGCCCAGAAATACGGCGTCAATCTTGTGACCGTCAGCGGCGGGGTCAGTTGCAATCAGGAACTGCGAAGGCAACTGCGGGAAGCGTGCGCGCGCGAAGGTTTTGAATTCAAAAATGCCGAGCCTTGGTTGTGCACTGATAATGCGGCGATGATCGCATTTGCTGCGTTGTTGCGGTTACAAGCTGGGTCCCAATCGAATGTGACAGACGAAATCGATCCGAATTTGAGAGTAGCGTAAGCGTCTCGCTTGCGTTGCAGACGTTTCGCAGCCGGGACGGTCGCGCTACTCTAATACTCGCGCTCGAGAAGGTAATTCGCGAGCGCATGTAGCGGTTCCGCGTCGCTGCCGCGAAATACAGACAGAGCATTATGCGCCTGACGGGTGAGTCGACGGGCTTCGGCGCGTGATTTCTCCAGACCGATCACCGCGGGATAAGTCGCTTTTTTTGCGGCGACATCTTTGCCGGCGCTTTTGCCCAATATTTCCGAAGTTTGAGTTACATCGAGGATATCGTCGATGACCTGGAAAGCGAGCCCAAGCCGCTGTCCGAACTGCGCGATTGCAGAAAGCTCTTTGGCGTCTGCATTGGCGCTCATAGCGCCGAGGCGTACCGAGCTTTTCAATATGGCTGCCGTTTTGTTCTCGTGGATAAATCGCAACTGGTCACGTTTCACTTTTCGGCCTTCCGCTTCAAGATCGGCGGCCTGACCAGCAATCAGTTTTTGGCTTCCGGCTGCAACTGCGATCTCGCGCAACAAAATTGAGATGTCGTAGCGCGGCGCCGGCTTACCTGTCGAAACAATTTCAAATGCGATCGTTAACAGCGCGTCCCCGGCGAGAATAGCGATCCCGTCGCCAAAGACTTTGTGGCAGGTGGGGCGGCCGCGCCGGAAATCATCGTTATCCATGCTGGGAAGATCATCGTGAACAAGCGAATAGGTATGGATGCATTCGAGCGCGCAGGCGAGGGGAAGCGCGTTATGGATGTTGCCGCGACAAGCTTCGGCCGCAGCAAGACAAAGAATCGGTCGCAAGCGTTTGCCTCCGGCAAAAAGACTGTAGCGCATCGCCTTGTGAAGCGTGGCAGGTTTTGTATTTGCGTTCGGCAAATAGCGATTGAGTGCGCGGTCAATTAACTTCTGGCGCGAGGCGAGGTAGGATCGGAATTGCATTATCCGAGCCAACAGTGAAGACGGCACCGCATGTTTGGCAACGGAAAATAGTGCAAATGCGGCGCTAAGTTTTTTGAGCGTGCAGTGTCTTTCTCGTTGGAGAGGGAAAACATGAATGCTGCATTGTTCTACCGACCGCGCCGGCGCTGGCTGTTCTGGACTGCATTCGCCTGTGCGGCGGCGATTCACGTTGGGGCAGTCTTCATTGCGCAAGGCAAGTCCGAGAAAATTGCCGTGCAAGATTTCAAACCGGCTGGAATTGATGTCGAGGTGGTCGACAAGGACTCGGAACAGGCGCCGCCCGAACAAGCAATCATGCCGCCCCCTTCGGAGCAGGTCTCTGCTGACAAAAATGCGTTTCGGCAGGAAGAGTCAACGCTGCAACCGGTCCGTCCACATAAGAAAACAAGGATCGCATCTGTTACTCGCATGGCTTTGAAAGGAGCAGAGGCGCAATTTGGTTCGGTGAAAGCACTGGTGATGTATGCACCGCGCCCGGTATATCCCTACGAAGCACGACGCCAGCGAATGACAGGGTCGGGAATCGCGCTGCTAACGGTTGCTCTCACCGGCAACGTAATTGAGGCCCGTATGGCGGAGAGCAGTGGAAGTGTCATTCTGGATAGTGCAACGCTTGAGGCCCTCCGAAGATGGCGTTTCAAGCCGGGCAGCGTGCTGAGCGTCGAAGTGCCGATTACGTACTCGCTCACGGGTGCGTCTTATTAGTTTTGAGCTTCACCGATGTGTTACCCTCTCATGCGCCAAAATCGATGCGAAGCGAGAGAATAAAGGCGGGACAAAAGTTTGAGGTAGTCCTACAGCGATTCGAGATTCCACTTCTTCAATATGCCACCCGGATAACCGGCGACCGAGAGAGGGCGAGAGACGTTGTTCAGGAAACATTTATCAAATTTCAGCGCAATGGTGCGTTGTCGCGAGAGGATGAACCGGCGACTTGGCTATTTACCGTTTGCCGCAACGGCGCGCTCAACGTTTGCCGCAAAGAAAACCGAATGATGTATCTCGACGAAGAAGTAATCGGATCACAGGAAGACCGGCAGCCGATGCCCTACGAGCGCATGGAGGAACACGAGGCGGCTGGATTCCTGATGCGAATCATCGCGACGCTGCCGCGACGGCAACAGGAGGTGCTACAGTTGAAATTTCAAAACGATCTCAGTTATCAGCAGATCGCCGACATCACAAAAACGACGGCGAACTGTGTGGGTGTTCTTATTCACACAGCGTTGAAGACATTGCGGCAGCGCTACCGGGAAGCCTCGAAAGATTTCGTTCCGTTCAACCCCAGAAGTAACTCATATGAACATCGATGATCCAAGATTAACAGCTT
The DNA here is from genome assembly GCA_003218345.1 of Verrucomicrobiota bacterium. Classification (GTDB taxonomy): domain Bacteria; phylum Verrucomicrobiota; class Verrucomicrobiia; order Chthoniobacterales; family UBA10450; genus Udaeobacter. The sequence goes on from QHNF01000049.1 coordinate 6,561, forward strand.
TCGCCCTAGGCGAATTGGATGAGCCGGAAAGATCGACAGTCGCACGCGTGATCACTGAATCGCCGGAGGCGCAGCGATTTGTCGATGAAACACGCGAGCTTGCGAGCGCACTGAAAAAAGAATTCGCCGCCGAGCTGAAAACCGAGAAGCCCGTGTCGGCAAATTTGATCGACATCCGCGATGATCCGTGGCTTTGGTCGATCGCACGGCCACTGGCGATTGCCGCGGTAATTGCAGTATGTGCCCTGATCACAGGCGTCGCCATTTTTTCGACACAGCATCAGAAGGAGATCGCGACGGCAAGGCTACCGGCGGCACACCCGGTCGAAGCCGAAGTGGAGTCGGTGGGGGAACCATCTTCGCCGGTTCTGGCGCAGACAACTCCACCGGCTCAGCCAGAATTTCACGAAGATGCGAGCGCGCCGGCGAAGTGGGCGCGGCAGTTTGGGATCAAAGCTCCCTCCGCTGGGCCGCTGGCGAAGGGAAAACCGGGGTCTTCCCGAAGTGTCGATATTGCGCAGCAATCATACGCACGACGAGACCTGGCGACGTATCGACAGGATTTCAACACTGCGGCGTACGATCACATTGTCGAAAACCCGTTTCTAGATGCGTCGAGCAATCCGCTCTCAACTTTTTCCATCGACGTGGACACGGCCTCGTATTCGAACATCCGGCGATTCATTAATGAAGGTTCGCTTCCGCCAAAAGATGCAGTTCGCGTGGAAGAGATGATCAACTATTTCATTTATGATTACGCGCAGCCGACCGATGAAAAGCCGTTCGCGGTACATGTCGATGTTGCCGGTTGCCCGTGGGAGGTGTCACACCGGCTGGTGCGGATCGGATTGAAAGGAAAGGAAATCGCGACGGACAAGCGCGGCCCGAGCAATCTGGTTTTTCTGCTCGACGTGTCGGGATCAATGATGCCGCCGGAGCGGTTGCCGCTGGTGAAACAGGCGATGCGATTGTTGGTCGAGAAGCTGACGGAGAATGATCGCGTGGCGATCGTGGTTTATGCGGGTGCCTCAGGATTGGCGTTGCCGTCAACGACCGGCGATCACAAGGAACAAATTCTCGAAGCGCTGGAAAACTTGCAGGCCGGCGGATCGACAAACGGCGCTGAGGGAATCCAGCTGGCCTACAAAATTGCGGCGGCCAATTTCATCAAGGGGGGTGTGAACCGCGTGATTCTCGCCAGTGATGGCGATTTCAACGTGGGCGTCACAAGCCAGGGCGATCTGATTCGGTTGATCGAAGAGGAAGCGAAGAGCGGCGTTTTTCTGAGCGTGCTCGGCGTCGGCACGGACAATTTGAAAGACTCGACGATGCAGAAATTGGTGGATAAAGGGAACGGCAACTACGCCTATCTCGATTCCCCCGATGAAGCGCGAAAGGCGCTCGTGCAACAGATGAACGGAACGCTGATGACGATCGCGAAGGACGTGAAGATCCAAGTGGAGTTCAATCCAGCGCGCGTCGCGTCCTATCGCTTGATTGGCTATGAGAAACGAATGTTGCGCAAGGGAGATTTTAACAACGACAAAGTAGACGCGGGCGAAATCGGCGCAGGTCACACGGTAACGGCGTTGTATGAAGTGGTGCCGGTCGGCACCGCGAACAATCCGGCTACGAGTGTCCCGCCGGTGGATCTTCTCAAGTACTCGTCTAACGATAGATCGACATCCGCACGATCAACATCTTCCAACGAGATGCTTACTGTGAAGTTGCGTTACAAAAAACCGGATGAGGATAAGAGCGAATCGGTCGAGCGCGCGGTGACCGATACGAATGAAGGATTTGAAAGCGCGCCGATCGATTTGAAGTTTGCCGCCGCAGTCGCCGAGTTTGGAATGATCTTGCGCGATTCCGAATACAAAGGAAATGGAACGCTTGACACAGTGCTGGAGTGGGCCCGTGAAGGAAAAGGGAATGACGCCAATGGTTACCGCGCAGGATTCATTGAATTAGTGCGGAAAACCCAGGCGCTGAAGAAGAGTTAAAAAATTTACAAGAGTCAAATCATTGAAAGCCGCATGAGTCGGTCTTCCTTTGTAAAGTTGTAACTTTAACGTCTTAACCTGTCTAAATATTCTCCGCCGCTTCGGTCGTGGCGGCCGGTTTTGCGCGCATCGCTAGAAATGCGCCCAGAAGCAGAATTGCTGCGCTCCAAACCTGGGCGTGAGTGAGGCGCTCACCGTAAATCCACGCGGAGAGGCCCAGTGCGCCAGCAGGGCAGAGAAGCTGGAGACTTTGCGCGAGCGCCACGCCGATCTCGCGAATGGCCACGTAGTACAACACATGTGCGAGCGTGATGCAGCTCACGGCTGAGATGATCAGAATCAGATTCACCTGCGCTCCGGCATGGAGCGGGGCGCCAATTTTTCCAAACGCGAATGTGAGCGGAAGCAACAGAATTGAAGTAATCAAACTGATTAGGCCGAAACTGCGAATGGATCCAAGCTGCGCTGATGGGCGTTTAACCAGAACACCATAGAGCGCCCAGCAAAACGAGGCGGCAAAGGCGATGAACAATCCGGGCAGCGCGATATGTCGATCCTGTCCGCCACCCGAGGGATCCGCTGCGGCGAGCGATTGCACATTGGCTTGGAACCAGATCACGCCGAAAGCGCCGATTAAGCCGAGGAGGGTGCCGGCTTGAAATTGCCATTGCCGGATAACGAAGCGTTCCTCTGGGAAAAACGCCAGCGCGAGTAGCGCTGT
>QHNF01000376.1 GCA_003218345.1 Verrucomicrobiota bacterium
TTCGCCGCGTTGAATCGTTAAAGCGTTGAATCGTTGAACCGAAGCCGATGTAACAATTTACGAGCCACGGGCCGTGCTTTGTCATTTCTCATGCTCGATCACACGGCCTCGGACGCGGCGGATCTGGCTATGGTGCGTGAGCACGTGAACGCGTCCGTCGCTTCCACGGAAAAACGCGCTCAGCAACCAACTGACAATCGAAATGATGATCGCGCCGAAAAACGCGCGCCAGAAACCGGGAACTTCAAAGCACGACACGACCTGACCAACGAATTTGAGCATCAGCGTATTAATAATTAAGATAAAAAAGCCAAGAGTGACGAGAATCAACGGCAGGGTCAGCAGCAAAAGCACAGGGCGAATAAAAGCATTTACAATTCCGAGCAGGAGCGACGCACCAAGCAAACAATCGAGACGGTCGCCGTAATTGATGCCAGCGATCGGCGCGGCCACAAACACCGCAATTGTGGTCACAATCCAGCGGAAAACGAAATGCTGCATACAAAGAAGTTATCGTGATTTCTGGCTCCACCAAATGCGGACGAGAAACCGCTTGCGGATCGGCCGATGCGCAGTAAACGAATTGAAATCATTAACATCATCAATCTGTGCCGAAAAAGAACAAAATTGTCCAAGCTAAAAACGAAGCGCCACCGGAAGCCGGCGGATCGCCTACCGGAATGAAAATTAGAAAAACGCCGATGGCGCGTCGGACCTCGCTCAAGGGAAGAGGCTCGGAACCCGCTCGCAAGAAGGGCTCGGTTGCGCGGAAAGGAAAGGTCTCAATGCCTCCTGAAGCAGGAACTACGGAGGGACCGTCCGATCAGGAAATTCGGCTTCGTGCCTACTTCATTTCCGAGCGTCGCCGCAGATTTGCGTTGCCAGGTGACGCAGATTCAGATTGGCTCGAGGCTAAGCGACAACTGCTCTCCGAATCAGGCCCGCGCTGAATCATCTCTCTATCCGTGTTGATCCGTGTAGCCGCGGTGCTTGAATGAAGAATTTTTAACCACGGATTAGGTCAGAAATTTGGAAGCCTCCATTCCTCTATCCGTGTTAATCTGTGTAATCCGCGGTTCTTAAATCAATGGAAAACGTAATTGCTGATCTTGCGCAAGCGTTACGAGAACGCGTCGCCATCATTCACGACGAAGAAAGCCGCCAGGATGAGGCAAAACACATCGCGCGGTTGAAAGCCATTTCGGAACGAATCGATGATTTGCAAACGCGTTTGCCCAAACCTATCGATCCGCGGCTGGCGCATTATCTTCAGCGGAAAAGTTACGACAAAGCGTTGGCGTACCTCGAAGGTAGGGGCGATTGATCTCGATCTTCCGCCTCTGATCTTGCCCGACTAGAGTGCCAATCTAGGTGAGGTGAATAATCCCTTCGCTCCCTAGGACACAGGCACCTCCAACCCAAGTTGCTTGAACGACACCGGCTGTCTTCTCGGCGCGAGCTATGAGAGTACTTGGACGCCCCATTTCTACTCCCTGCGCGATGCGCCAGCTAAAACTCCTGCTCGGCTCTTCGCTGTACTGAGCCAGCAGTCCGGCGAGTGCGCAGTTGGCGCTTCCGGTAGCGGGGTCTTCAGGCACACCGCTGAAGGGGGCGAACATGCGAGCACGAATATCAAAACCGTCAGTGGCTCGCGTGTACAAATGCACATCGGGCGAGCCCCCTTGAGCACGGAGGGCCTCAAGCCCACTGATGTTGGTGTGAGCGCGTTGGAGAGCCGAGCGGTCTCTGAGTTCCACTATCAGAAAGGGAAGGCCAACAGAGACCATCTGGGAATGGTGGGTCTGCGTCATGATGTCCTCTGTGGCGAGAGAGACTGCGGATGCCACAAGCTGAGGCGGGATGGTTTTCCCAAAGGAAACCGACTGCGGAGCCGCTAGCTCGCACGATGTTA
>QHNF01000375.1 GCA_003218345.1 Verrucomicrobiota bacterium
CGGTGACGACGTGCGGCTGATGCGGCTTGTGGGCCGAGGCGACACCGGCGCATTCGAGGAGCTCGTTGAGAAGCATCAAGCTCTGGTGGCGGGCACGGTGGCGCGCATGCTGGGCAGCAACTCGGACGTGGAAGATATCGCGCAGCAGGTTTTTATTCGAGTCTGGAAAAGCGCTCGCCGTTATGTGCCCCGCGCCAAATTCACCACCTGGCTGCTGAAAATTACGCGCAACCTGGTGTTCAACGAGATGCGCCGTTCCAAGCGGCGCCCGCATGTTCCGCTTCAATCAGAACCGGGCGCAGAAGACCCTCCTCTAAAAGATGAGATGAACCTTGCTCCCGATGCGTCTCTTCTGGA
>QHNF01000378.1 GCA_003218345.1 Verrucomicrobiota bacterium
AATCCAACCGGATGAGTTTTGCCGTCGGAATTGTCTTTGCACCACGCGTGGGCGGCCGCACCATCGTCGCTATCGCCCCACCAGAATCGCGTTGTCGTCCCAGCCCGCGCCGCATACTCCCATTCTGCTTCGCTCGGTAGCCGATATCGTCCGTCACCTGAGGTCGAAACCTGCCCGCGCACCTTGTTATTCAGCCACTCGACATACGCGCGCGCATCCTGCCAGCTGATGCACACCACAGGATCGTGATCAGTTTGATTGTAGCCCGGACTCTTCCAGTTCAAGTCCGGCTGCTTATTCCATTTGAAACTGTCCTTGCCACATCCGTCGCCTGGCGGATAGCCGGTTTCGCGAACAAAAATGGCGTATTCGGCGCGTGTTATATCGTATTTCCCAAGGGCGAAGGATTGCAGGACAACACGATGTTGTGGCGCTTCATCAGCAACCGATGCAGCATTCGAACCGTGAGTTGCCGCCCAAGTTTTCTCCGCCGCCGCCCAGCCGATGATGAACGAACCCGCCGGGATAACCACCATCTCTTACGACCATTTCGGGACAATCGCGGCACTCGCGGAACACCGTCCCTGGCTTCGCGGCAGCAACATCGTTCACTTGCGGTTCAACCACACGCGCAGCGGTGACGGCAAAAATGCACGCGGCGGAGAGCAAAAAGGCCGCGAGCAGTGTTCGCCTTAGACTCGGATTCATTTGCCAGTTACTGATGAGATGCAGCAGAATTGCCATTGTTCCCGACCGCTCGAAAATTTTTGAAACCTGATCGCGCAGACAATCACGAGACCGCCCGCTGTTTTTCTCTGTTTACGGGAACAAACGGCACCGTGAGAACTCTTATGTTGGAATAACGGCGACATGTCCGCCGACCTTGAGTTTGAAAAGCTGGTGAAATGTTATTACCGAGATCTTTATCGGTTTGGCTTCAGCCTTACCGGAAGCGAGTCGGATGCGGCTGACCTTACCCAGGAGACTTTTTACATTTGGGCCAACAAAGGTCACCAGCTCAACAATCCGGCAAACGTTAAAGGATGGCTCTTCACAACGTTGCACCGCGAGTTTCTTAAAATCTGCCGGCGCCGGAAGCGGTTTGCGGATGAACCGATTGATGAGAGCGGGCACAACTTGCCTGATGTGCCGGCGGACTGCGTGAACCGGATCGACTCGCGAACACTGCTTCGCATGCTGCGCGAGATCGACGAAGATTTCCGTGCGCCACTGGTACTCTATTACATGGAGGATTTTTCTTATAAACAAATTGCCGATGTGCTGGCGGTTCCGCTGGGGACTGTGCAGTCGCGAATTGCGCGTGCAAAACTTCAGCTTTTGCGTCGGCTGAGCGAGACGAATCCGCCGCTTGGACAAGCTAAATGAACGCGCGCGAGGCCAAAGAAATCTTGCTTCTATATCGCGGGCCGGTGGACGACGCGGATCCGCAATTTCGAGAAGCGCTGGCGCACGTGCAGCGCGATCCCGAGCTTGCTAAATGGTTGCGAGAGCAGACCAGATGTTACGACGCAATTCGAGCAAAACTTCGCGAGCTCGAACCACCGGTCGATCTGTCTCGGAAGATTATTCGCACTCGGCCGATCCCGTTCGGTCGAAAGTGGAATGAAATTCTGAAGCTTGCGGCAGCAATAATTGTCTCGGCAAGTATAACTGCCCTTGGCTTCAAATTGTCGGAGCGCAAAAGGCATTCCATTGCGCAAGGACATGAAATCCTGGTGAAAGGCGAAGTGCTAGATATGACTTGTTACATCGCTTATAACCTGAGTGGGCCGGAGCACGCGTCGTGCGCGCGAGACTGCATCAGAAACGGCTTGCCCGTCGGCATTAAAGCGGAGGACGGAAAAGTTTATTTGCTGACCGGGAACGCCGGCAAATCCGTCAATGCAGAACTCGCTGACTACGCGGCAAAGGTTGTGACCATCAAAGGAAAGGAAAGTATCCGCGACGGCTTTGCGCAGCTCCAAGTGGAAGAGATTCGGAAATTCTACTGAGGGCCTTAGTCCTAAAATTTGGGAGGCAGCGAGGGAAGTTAAGAAATTAAGATATAGGAAGCAAGAAGGAGGAATTCCCGGCTAACCCATAGTCGCAGCCTAAATAGAGATGAGCGAGGGTGGGGAGAAGAAGTTGTTCGCGGAATTTTTCATGGTCATGAAGCGTATCGGAACTTGGACACGCGCGTCAAAGAAGATAGGAAGTATGATTCAATCGCACGGTAGTGTTTTTTCTGTAACTTTTTCATATGAAAACTCTCGCTCTGGTCTTACTGGTTTTTGTATCAGTATCGATGGCATCGGCAGCGCAGCCGGTTGTTGTTATTGTTCGTCACGCGGAGAAGGCTTCCGACGGTGGTAATGATCCGGATTTATCTTCGGCTGGTCGTGCGCGGGCTGACGCGCTTGCACGGATTTTGAAGAACTCAGGGATCACGGCAATCTTCACCAGCGAATTCAAGCGCACCCAGGAAACCGCGGCGCCGATCGCGACATCAACTCACCTGACGCCAACCGTGGTTGCGGCGAAAGATACGGCCGGGCTCGTGGCGAAGTTACATCAGCTAAACGGCAACGCGTTGGTTGTTGCGCATGGCGACACAATTCCGAACATCATCAAAGCGCTTGGAATCAATAGCCCGATCAACATTCCTGACGAGGATTACTCGGACTTGTTAATCGTCACGCTTGGCGATAAACCGCAGCTTTTTCGGCTGCATTGCTCTTCCTAACGACGGCAAAAAAAGGCAGAAGCAGTTGTTTCGAGTCTTTGCTTTCACCTTTGCTGATTGTGGTGGCAGGGAAATTCCATCAGCGATTAGAATTGCGGTGCTAGCGTTTCGAATCTGTCGAGCTGCCTAGCTGGCTCGAAATTTCTCGGCGTGGTCCCGGGCAAATTGCGCGAAATCGGTTGGCGGAGCACCAGTGATTTTTTCGATGTCGGCTGTGACGGCGCTCCACCGGCTCTGTTTATTGATTGCGTGCAGCTCCATTAACGCCTCCACTTGCCACTTCGGCACGCCGGCTTGAAGCATTCCGTCGCGGGCGGCGCCTTCCGGTACATCGACATATTTAAACTCGCGACCCGTAGCGTCGGAAAGAATCCGCGCCACGTCTGCAATGCCGAGCGCCGCTGGGCCGGTGAGGGTATAGATCTTTTCTTCGTGCCCGTCGCTCGTCAGCACATCCGCGGCAACGCTCGCGACATTGCGGGTGTCGACAAAGGATGCCGTCCCATTTCCCCAGGGCAGATAGATCGAGCCGTCGCGCGGCGGAAAGTAAGTGATGAAATTTTGCATGAACGAATTCGGCCGCAAAAACGTGAACGCCAGACCCGATTCACGGATGTGTTGTTCGTTTGCGGCATGCCATTTTCCAACCGTGAACTGAATCTCGTTATCGACACCGATGGCCGAAAGTTTCACGATGCGGCGAACACCGGCGCGTTTCGCAGCATCGACAAACGCATTCGTTAGCTCCACTTGATTTGGCAGCAGCGGCGGCAGAAGGAAAATTTTCGTAACGCCACCAAGTGCGCCGGCAAACGAGGCTTCGTTTTCAAAGTCGAACGTCGCAAGCGCGATGTCGTCGTCGAATTGCGGTCGCGCTTTGGCTTGATCGCGCACGCCAGCGCGGACCGTCGCCCCTTTTTTGGAAAGTAGCTTCGTGACGTCGCGCCCGACCGTGCCGGTCGCGCCAGTTACCAAAATAGTTTTAACCATAAACTTTCTCTACATTGCGTTATGATTATGGCCATAAGGGAAATTCCAGAAGTCATAATATTGTCCTGTTCGCCCTCAATAGAAAACACATCATTTGAAATCATCGTTTGTGTTTCGCCAAATCCGGGTAATACTGCGCGCTTATTGGATTACTCTGTTTAACTTCACTGCGCGGTAGATCGTCAGGTGAGCGTCGCTCATTGGTGGTTTGAAACCCGATTCCCGGGAACGGCTCTGTAGGTCGGTAGTTTTTCCAAATTCAAAACACAATGAAACTGTACGTAGGTAATCTCTCTTTTGAGACCACCGAGAACGATCTTCAGGATCTGTTCGAACAACATGGTGCCGTCTCCGAAGTCCGTCTGATGATGGACCGGATGACGGGCAAATCGCGCGGGTTTGCGTTCATCACGATGAACGATGGCGCACAAGCCAATGCTGCGATGGCCGCACTGAACGGCCACGAACTTAACAACCGCGCGCTAGCTGTTAACGAAGCGCGTCCGCGCGAAGAGCGGCCGCGTCCGTTCGGCGGCGGCGGAAAACGCCCGTTTGCGGGCAATCGCCGGTAGATCCATATTGATCGCGCAGCCGGCCCCGAAAAACCTTTTTGGGGCCGCGCTGTTCGCAATCTTGCAATATCGAAATATGGATTCTGAAAAAGCCATTGAGCTGGAGGGCACCATCATGACGGTGCTTCCCGGAACCATGTTTCGCGTCGCGCTTGCGAACGATCATCTCGTTCTCGCGCATATTTCCGGAAAGATGCGGAAGCGTTTCATTCGCCTCACGATTGGGGACCGAGTGAAAATGCAGATGTCGCCCTATGACACCGCCAAAGCTCGCATCGTTTATCGACTCTGACATGGCGACGAGATTCTTTTTCGATCCGCCGCGACGGCCCAAAGCAAAGGCTGGCGTGACTATCAAGAGTTTGCTCGTGCGTTGTCCTTCCACGTCAAAGCTGACCGATACCGGAAGAACAATAGAGGAAAGACTCTGGCAAACGGCCACGGTGAAAACACAAAAGTTCACCTGCTCCCACTGCGGCAGCGTTCATACCTGGACAAAGAAGGACGTTGTTCTCGGACGGCCGACATCCGTGAGTCGCTGATCCTCTCCAAAATTTTCTCTCCTTGATTTTCCGTATCCCGACGGACCGCATCAATTGGACGACTAGCTCGTTCCTGATCGGTACATTTGTTCTCACGCTGACCGCGGTGCCATTATACCTGTGGTATTTCGGCGTTGATTGGTTCCAGCTCGCCGTGTTTGCAGTGATGCTGGCCGCGACCGGCTTCAGTATCACGCTCGGTTATCACCGTCTGTTTTCGCACATGACTTTCCGGGCCAGACTCCCGGTGCGTCTGTTCATACTCATCTTTGGCGCCGCTGCGTTCGAGAATTCTGTCCTCATGTGGGCCAGCGAACATCGCCGCCATCATAAACATGTGGATCACGACGAACATCCGTACGACATCACCAAGCGTTTTTTTCACGCCCACATCGGCTGGCTGTTCTTCAAGCTCTTACCACATCCGCCGTTCGATAACGTTAACGATTTAAAGAAAGATCCGCTGGTCATGTGGCAACATCTACATATTCATCTTCTAGCGGTTATCGTCGGCTGGCCGGATTTCTGTGGCACGGCTGGATCAGCGCGCTTGGTGGTTTCCTAATTGGTGGCGTCGCAAAGGTGGTCGTGCTCCAACATGGCACATTTCTGATTAACTCAGCCTGCCATACCATCGGCCGTCAGCCGTATTCGACGCGATGCAGCGCGCGCGACTCGTTTTTTCTGGCGTTGTTTACCTTCGGCGAGGGCTATCACAACTATCACCACGAATTTCAGCACGACTATCGTAACGGCGTGAAACCGTGGCAGTGGGATCCGACGAAATGGTTGATCTGGATTCTGTCGAGGCTGGGCTTGACGAACGGTCTGCGCCGGGTGCCACAGGAAGCAATTTATTCCACGGAAGCGCGGGTCCGCCAGAAACTCCGCCGCGAATCAGAAGGCCGAAGCAAAGAACCAGTGAATGCCAGCGATCCTGCTGAAAAGAGCAAGATCGATTACATCGGCCATCGTCTGATAGCCGAGTAGTAACCACGAAGATCTGCACGTTGCGAGATCACTGCGCGTCCAACGGAGAACTGAAATGAAATTTTTAATTTGCATTGTGCGATTGTTCGGTTAGATATTTAACCAGATGGTTAAACATTCCTCAACCACATTGGATTGCACGTTCGCCGCGCTGGCCGATCCAACCCGGCGCCGGATTCTAGCACATCTGGCGCGGGGTGATAAATGCGTCACGCATCTTGCGAGAGCGCACCCGATGTCGTTGCCAGCGGTCTCGAAACATTTGCGCGTACTCGAGAAAGCGGGACTGCTTCGACGCCGGCGTTATGGCCGAATCCATGAAATGCAGTTAGAGGCCAGGCCGCTCAAACAGGCCGCGCAATGGGTGGAGGAGTATCGCAAGTTTTGGGAGGGATCGCTCGATCGCCTGGCCGCGTATCTGGAAAAGACAACCAAACAATCGGAGAAGAAGGGAGCGAAATAGACCAATGTGTCCTGTGTGTTTAGCAAACGCGGCACTGATCGCCGCTGGTGCGACGTCCAGTAGCGGCCTGACCGCATTTGCCCTGAGCAGGTTTTATAGAAGGAACCAAATGAACCAGACGAAAGGAAAACAGAATGAGACTCGCAGAAACAGAACCGAAAAGAGAAGAAACAGAGATGAATCATCCGAAAATCGTATCGGAAGCTGAGTGGCTCGCAGCGCGGCTCGAGCTGCTCGAGGCGGAGAAGGAGCTCACACGGCGCAGCGACGAGCTGGCGCGGCGGCGACAGGAGTTGCCGTGGGTACGGATCGACAAGGAGTATCGATTCGAGACCGACGAGGGGAGCGCCTCGCTGGCAGACCTCTTCCGAGGGCGCTCGCAGCTCCTCGTCTACCACTTTATGTTCGGGCCCGACTACACGGCGGGGTGTCCGGCCTGCTCGGCGATCGCGGATGGGTTCGACGGCTCCGTCGTCCACCTGGCGAACCACGACGTCACGCTTTCGGCGGTGTCGCGGGCGCCGCTCGCCAAGCTGCAGGCGTACAAGCAGCGGATGGGGTGGACGTTTCCCTGGGCGTCCTCGCTCGGCAGCGACTTCAACTTCGACTTCAACGTCT
>QHNF01000379.1 GCA_003218345.1 Verrucomicrobiota bacterium
AAACAACGTCGCGATATCCGCTGACAAAATCACTAAGCCTGCAGCTTTTATTCTTTTTGCTCCAGCACAAGCCGCCGGTGCCAGTGTCACTTTTTCCGGGCTTGCTACCACGGGCGCTCCAGGCGTCAAGGTTTTAGGAACAGGCGGAGGAACCGCAACGAGCACTCCCGGTGGAGCTGCGACAGCCGGCACGCAAAACAATCGCACAAGAATCAACGCCCTCTTCGCAGATTTGCACTGTGAGACCATGTCGTGGAGCGGCGCAGGCGCGACGTTCACGAACAACGCGGTCACGGCAAGCGATCCGGACGGGGAGCTCCGTTGGAAGCCTTACATTCCCTATCCGTAACCGTTGCAGAGATTCGCAGCCCCGCACAAGGGTATTTGGCGCTGGTCGGCTCGGGTTTGCTCAAGCAACTCGGGGCGTGCGTTGGTAAATATCGACGTGGCAAGACATGCTCGATTATTTGCGATAGCAAGGTTGCGCCGCTCTTCGCCAAACGCGTTAAACGAGGTTTAACATCAGCCGGATTTCAGCCGATAGTGATCACAATTCCAGCAGGCGAGAAATCGAAGACGCTCGCGCAAGCTGGCGCAATTTGCGACCAGATGATCGCCGCCGGATTAGATCGCCAATCGTTTGTTATTGGTCTCGGCGGCGGAGTCATTGGCGACATTTCCGGATTTGTCGCGGCGATTTATCATCGCGGCATTCCGCATGTGCAAATTCCCACCACGCTGCTTGCGATGGTCGATAGCTCAATCGGTGGAAAAACCGGAGTAAATACGCGCGACGGAAAAAATTTAATCGGCGCGCTTCATCATCCATCACTCGTGATTGACGACGTCGATGTTTTGAAAACGTTGCCTCGCCGCGAATTCAATCAAGGCTTCGCAGAGATTATCAAGCACGCCATTATCGCCGATGCGAAAATGTTCGGCACACTTCAATCCTTCAAAGCAAGCGAGGCGCTTGCCCTGCAACAACTGATTCGTCGCAACATTGAGATCAAAGCTGCGATTGTCGCAAAAGATGAGCAAGATCGCACCGGTGAACGAGCGCTTCTCAACTTCGGTCATACCGTGGGGCACGGGATTGAGCGCGCAGGAGGTTACCAGAAATTTCTTCATGGCGAAGCAGTGAGCCTTGGAATTGTCGCTGCATGTGCCATCTCAATTAAAAGAGCCGGACTGCCGCCGGATCAACGCGATAAAGTTGTCGATCTTCTCCAGCGATTCGAGTTGCCGACGCGTTTGCCGCCAAAGTTTCCGCGCAAAAAGATCATCGACGCACTGAAGTTCGACAAAAAATTCGA
>QHNF01000380.1 GCA_003218345.1 Verrucomicrobiota bacterium
ATGTGCCGGTGGCATCGTCAGTAGTCGAGACCGCCATGCAATAGTCAGTGATCGGGATGTTGCCGTTCCTGCTCGCGAATTCGGTGATGACCCAACGCCTGGCGGCCTTGTCAAAGACCACCGTTGGGTCGCCGAAGCCGAAGTTCTCGCAGGCGCCGCCGAAGCCACTCCAGAGTGACTCGATGCTATTTGGTCCCAACACCGAATTCCCAGTGGTCTTATTAAAGACCTGATAACCCTCATTTACCATCTGAACGAACTGCGTTGTTCCCACCGACCCATTGGTATCGGGTGGGGCGCAATTACATCCAACGCCGGGAAAGCGAATACCGTTAAAGTTAAGAATGGGGCCAGGTATATGGGGTGCCAGGAGGGCTAGCTCCGAGACGATTTTATCTTGGACCACCGTGTCAGGGCTATCCTGGTGGTTATTGGGGATCTTCGGGTTCTCAGCGGCCTCATGTTGTGGCTTGAATTGGAGGGGCCATCCCTGCGCCACATCGCGGAGCGCCGGGGAGACGTCGTTCTTATATGAGGCACCGACGATGGGCTGGCCATGTCCCTGATCTGGCGCCGCGGCCAAGGCGGACGAAGTTGAGTTAACATTAAACCCAAGCAGCGCCAGGAGGACGCAGAGTGAGCAAAGCACAAAACCAAGTACGACGCGTGGATTAAAGAATGCGGATTGAGAAGCTGTCGTTTTTTTTATAGGTTTCATAGGAGATCTCCTCTTTATGTGTGTATTTTAATGGGTCCTGTACGCGGCCTATGGCAAAGCCTGTGGTTCGCCGTAGATGAAGTCATCCATGACGACGACATCCCGGTTGGGTGTTTTCAAGATGCGATTGCCAGAGGTANNNNTTGCCAGAGGTAATTCGGACCAAAAAAACATTAGCTGTATCAAACCCGACTCCCAAGAACGAGAGGCTTCCGCGACTGGTAGGTCCGGGCAATACGTTCCGGCTAAACAGCAGATTACCGTTAACATCGAAGTATTCGATCTTTGTGCTATTGCCAACATTCACATCGGTGAACACGGCGCCGAACCCCTTGCTCGTTGCCGATTGTGTAGTTCCAGGTATAAAGAAAAGTGTTTCCGTGATGTTGCTATCCAAGGCGCTGAAGAGCCTCTGGGGACTGAACGTGCTAAAGAGCGCGGGATAGACAGGGTGGATATTTCCAAATCTGACCGGAGTGTTTGTTGGGTTGACACTGTTGGCGCTAACCTGGAATCCTGTTCCTAGAGTGAAGAATAGGGCCCCGCGCGGCGAGTTGCTGTTGAAGAAATTCGCCGGCAACAGGTTCGGTGCGGAGAAAGCATCTGGAACCCCGTCCCAGTTGATCTCACGGCGGCCAGTGGGAAATGTGCCGCCTATTCCGTTGTTGTCTCCCAAAAAATTCCTGAAGGCGGTTACCGTGTTCAGGATATCGTTTGGAGTGACACCGGACGCTTCGAATACCTGCGGAGCAGCTGAAGCAGCCACTGGATTGAAAATGAGTGTTAAACCAAAGCTGGCGATCGCCAGCAAGAGCCAATGTCTCGTGCGAGGTGCGGAGGTAGGATTTGAAATTTCCAGCGGCGGTATAGTTCCGCGTCGGCTGGTGATTGAGTTGTTTTTGAATTGTATGGATTGCATAGGTTTTTCTTGTTTAAGGTTTGCTTTCTGTTTTGGTTTTTCCGGCGTCTGTTGTTTGTGCCGGTTCATGTTGTTAAAGCGGAAAGGCCGCCTGAAACCCGCCACGACTGCGCAGTTTTTTTGATCGCCTCCGGTCCGTGCTGTAAAAAAATCCCTCGACCGTGTTAGAATTTGCGGCGTCGAGCAGCCTATATAAGGACGCCACCTTTACCGGTTCGGCTTCAGTCTCACCCGAAGTGAGGCCGATGCTTGCGACCTCACCCAGCAAACCTTCTATATCTGGGCGAACAAAGGACATCAGCTCAAGGATTTGGCGAAGATCAAAAGCTGGCTCTTCACCACATTGCATCGGGAGTTCCTCCAGATGTCGCGCCTTTTAAGTCATTGCTGCGAGCTTTCGGTCGCCGCCCGGCGCCGGGAGCCGTTGGCTGCGTCGTTTGATTAGATCTACTAGCCTCGAAGACCGCCTCTGCTTTACAAGGGCGATACTTATAAGTGACCGCCATCCCGGCTGAGTTTCACTGGGTGCATAACATCGCGCTCGATTCCAACGGGAATATCTATACGACCGAGGTCGACACCGGAAAACGCGCACAGAAGTTCGACTATGTCGCGCCGACAGTACGGCGAGAGGAAACCGGCGGGCTACGCCAACTTTTTCGGCCGTTCACATGATGCTGTGATTCATGTTTACGATGCGGCTGGTTCAGTTGGTTGCGAACATTAGTGATTATTCAGGACGGTTTGCCGGTATAGGTGTGCTTCCTGTCGCGCGGCAGAGCTCCAAGCGGCCACGCGCGAAGGAAACACGCCTCCAAGGTTGTTCGTCGAAGCTCGCCCTATGGCAAAAACCGTAGGCTTGTGCAAGTAATGCGATAAATCTTGACGGGTCGGGTACTTACCAGCGTGAAGTGATTTAGCGAACTTGCGCTGTCCGCTCACACGAAATCGTAAGGTATTCCGGCGAATTGTCAGATATTCCGACATCGCGAAACTTTGGAAAATTTCTGCGAAACATTAGCCGGTAAATCCCGGATTATACAATAAGGGGATAACACGTCGAAGCGCCGCGACTCGGAATCGTAGAGATGCGCGGGGCAATTTAGTCATTTTATCCGATGGCGAGTTTAATGATACATAAGGGAACTCACGCACTAACGCATGAGTTGGTTGGCGACACTGTAATGATTGGCCGTGCTCCGTTAAACGATATAGTGATTGACAATCCGGTAGTATCAGCGCGACACGCCATGCTCCTGAAAGTCGCCGACTCCTATTGGCTGAAGGATTTGAATTCAACAAACGGGACACACATCAATGGCCTCCTTTTCACTTACGGTGAGTTGAAGGATGGCGACACAATCCGATTTGGTTCCGTCACAGCGATTTTTGCAGAACGTTGCCGCAAACGGTCATCAACCTGCGCGATTAGAATGTTCTGGACGAGTTCCACAACAAGACGAAAATCCGGCGCGGCAGCCGGAGGGGATACAGTGAAAATGGAATTTGATGACTCAAGCAAAGAAAAACTCGGGAGAGTTGACCAAGTCAGTTTGCAGCATCAAATGACACAGGACCTGGCTATTCAAGAGACGATGGAAGCGTGCTACGCGCGCAAGACAGTCGGTGAACATTTGCTGGCCTACTTAGACAAAGAAATAGATACATGCGACCGAACGACGTACCGGTCCGCACTCAAGTTTTGGAGGAACAAGATCAGAAACATGAAGACTGCCGTTCGGTCGGCTTTGGTAGGCTGAGCGGGATGCGTCAGCGATGCAATCGGCTACGCAAACTTCTACTAGCCGCTCGCATGATGCTGTGATCCGCGTCTTCGATCATGCTGCCAACGTGATTGAAATTTTTACGTGGTGGTCGTGCAGGAAGGCGGCGCCGGGCAACACCGACTATTCCAGCATCCGGCGGAAATTACCGACTTGCCTAAGAATTGTACAAATTAGATGATCGGCGGCTGTGAAACTAGACGCGCCTCCTGTTGGCGGCCGCCGCCCTGACCGCTTCAAGACGACGCGGTGGAGCGTCGTCTTGTCCTGCGCGGATTCTGGAGGCGATGAAGAGAAGGCGCAGGCTGCCCTTGCCGAA
>QHNF01000381.1 GCA_003218345.1 Verrucomicrobiota bacterium
CCCGGGACACGGTCCGATGACCACGGTGAGCGAAGAGAAAGAGCACAATCCATTTTTTGCGGGACGCGCCTGATTTTGATGGTTGCTGTTTGAGGTTTGGTGCGTCTATGAACAGCGCGGAGTTGCAGCAGCGGACAAAAGTTTTGCGCTGTCATCCTGAACGAAGTGAAGGACCTCGCATAGGCGCGATTGACTACGTTGATTAGCTTGCGTGTGTTTCTGGGGTTCGACTGTGAGGTCCCTCGCTCCGCTTCGGGATGACAACGCTTAGTGCTTTGGGCTAGATTTCGTTATGAACATCGGTTTTGTCGGAGTCGGTCGCATGGGCGCGAACATGGCGCGCAGATTGAAAGATCGACAATTTCACATCACAGCTGTCTACGATTCGAATCGCACGTCGGCTACGTCACTCGCGGCCGAACTCGGCTGCGCAGCTGCTCAAGATTTGTCGGAAGTTACTGCGGAATCTGACGTGATCTTTACTGTCGTGAGTGACGACAACGCGATGCGAAACATCTTTGCAGGAAGCGGTGACAATCTGCTGGTTAACGCGCGCGGCAGGCTCTTTATTAATTGCGCCACCATCTCGCCTCAGGTCCATGTCGAGGTCGAAAAGCTGGCCCGAAAAGCTGGCGCGGAAACGCTCGAAGCGTGCATGGCCTCGAGCATTCCTCAAGCGCGCGAAGGCTCGCTTTATTTGATGTGCGGCGGAAGCGAAGACGCTTTCCGAAAAGCCGAACCGATTTTGAAAGAACTTGGTTCGGTCGTCCGCTTTATCGGGGAAGCTGGCGAAGCCGCTAAGGTAAAAGCGCTCGTTAACATGGTCATGAATATCAATACTGCGGGATTGGCAGAAGGGCTCGCCCTGGGCGCGGCGCTCGGTCTTGATTTGGAAATGTTGAGAAAGGTATTTTCGCAAACCGGCGCGGCCTCTCGTGTACTCGAAACCGATGGTGAAGATATACAAAACCGCGAGCACACCTGCTTTTTCTCTGCTGCGCACGCTGCCAAGGACAGTGGAATCGCTCTGGAGCTCGGTCGCAGCCTCGGTCTCGATTTACCGCTCGCGCGCGCGACCAAAGAACAATATGATCGGATGGTCGGGGAAGGCTTAGGTGAGCTCGATAAATCGGGCGTTGCCGAGCTTACCTTCAAGGATCGGCATAAACATTCCGGCAATCACATTTAATCGGCTGCCATCCTGCTCCTGTTCCTGCTCTCGCTCGTGGTCGGTGCATCTAACCGCCCATCTACGCCAATAGGCGCCAAGCTGGAGCCGGGATCGATGATCCCGACAGAGGATTGATAAATGACGCGCAGCTTTCGCTGTAGCTAAGTCGAGGGCGTCGGTATCGCGCTGTTGTAACTGGATGCGCTGAACCCACGGGAAACCGCTCCACCTGCCGTCCGCAAATCCGAACTGTGACAAAATCTCAACTTTTTCGAGAACTCTGGTCCGCCGTTTCCGGAGAAAGACCTAAGCAATGGCCGAGCAACCAAAGAAACGTTCTCCTAGGTAACCATCAGCATGGCCCGGGCAATAAAGCCCAAACGGAAAAGCAATAAGAAATATGCATAAAACTATAACAACACTGCTCGCGCTTCTGATGTGTAGCAGTATCTACGCGGCTGGCCATTCCGATCCAGAGCCGCGCAGCGTCAATAGTAATGGCAGGATCAAACCGCCCTTGGCTCCGTTAACCGTGTTGTGTTTCAGCTCGACGCCCGGCTCCATAATATTAACAATCAGGGCTGGGACGACAGGAGCACCGGCTGGCTTTTCTGTCCAATGGATAAAAGCGGCCGACCTGGCAGCGCTTGGAGGCGTGTGGCCTTCGGACGAAAACAGCGTTTGTAGCGCTAGCTTCTCGGGCGCGTGCCTTGGTGCAGTAACTACGACCTAACGCCAGATGCCGAGGTTCAAATCTCTATTAGCGACGCTCTGATTGACGCTTGCGGGGCCAGTAACGAATGTAACACTCCGTTGGATTGTAACATGGCCTACGTCTTTCGCGCTTTTGCGCACGGAAACAATCAGTTTCATCGTGGTCCATTCAGCTATGGTTCAGTGCTCTACAAGCCCATGCGCCGGCGGAAGCGGCTGCACTTACACCCAGGGCTACTGGAAGAATCACCCGAATGCGTGGCCGGCCCAAAACGTGATTCTCGGCACCATTAACTACACACAAGCGCAACTGATACAGATTCTTAATCAGCCCGCATCAGGCAATGGTCTGGTCTCCCTGGCGCATCAGTTGATCGCGGCAAAGCTGGACATTGGTACCGGAGCGGACGCGTCAGCTGTTCAATCCGCAGTTAACAGCGCGGACATTCTTATCGGAACCCTGATTGTGCCCCAATTGGCAACGGGCTCCTCAGTCCAGGCGTTACAAGCACACTGACGAATCAGCTGGAGAA
>QHNF01000382.1 GCA_003218345.1 Verrucomicrobiota bacterium
AAATCCAATGAAAAATCTCCCAAAAACAATCTTAGCGATGCTTGCGATCGGATTTGTCAGTTGCGCACTATTCAGCCAGAATGCCAGCGCCAACAGGATCGTTGGGGGGTTGAATACGCCTGCTACAAACATACAGGGAAACATCAACTTCGCTGGTGCGGTCCAGTTTGATACCCACTCTCTGGCAACGGCGACCAGAGTGAAGACTTGGTTCGATGCAAACGGTAATGCCGGCTTTACCAGTGTGACGTCCGGCAGCACTGGCGATTTCGCTGGGATCCCTGCGGGGACGCAAGCCACCATGGCGCAACCTTGGATATTCAATCCATCTACGGCCACTCCAGGTCTGTGGAGTGTTGGTGGTTTCACCTTCGATCTCCTTTCGTCGACCATCGTGGCTCAGACTACAACACTCCTTGCAATATCGGGAACCGGAACTGTAAGCGGTAATGGGTTCGAGCCAACAAGCATGGAATGGATGTTCACAGCCCAGAATGCGGGCGGGCACGATATGACAACATTCTCATTCTCGGCAAACGGTATCGCCGCTGGCGTTCCTGAGGGCGGTCCGGCCGTTGCTCTTTTCGGGATTGCGCTCGTAGGAATGGAAGTCCTGCGCAGGAAGCTGCATGACAAAGAAAGAACCCGGTAGGAAAACGCTGCTCAACGCGGAACTGCAACGCGAAACGAATTCACAAGGTATTCCGACGCTGTAAGATATTCCGACAATTCAGGTAGACAACAAGGCACCCTTTCGGCGAAAATCAGAGGCGACATGGCTCGCCTAGTTCTGGATTGCGACGGAGTTGATGCAATAATGCAGGAGTTAATTGGCGACGTTATTATGATTGGCCATGCGCCGTCAAATGACGTAGTCATTGACGATTCGACAGTGTCAGGGCAGCACGCTTCGCTGACGAAATCGCCGAGTGGGTATCGCCTCAAAGACTTGGGGTCATCAAATGGGACACAGATCAATGGCTTTTCTATTACTGAGGCTGGGTTGAAGGATGGGGCTGAAATTCGATTCGGTTATGTCACGGGGGTTTTCCGGGATGCGACCGCAAGCATTGATCAGGGCAGGGAATTGCAAGTTCCCGGTGAGCACGACCGCCCCGCGCAGATTCGAGTTCCAGGAACGCAGTCAATTTTTTGTCCGCGCGCACAATCAAGCGATGACCATCACCACGATGCGCATCAGCAATAAAGAAGGCAGCGATTTCTAGCACGGGCAGGCGAAGTTTTTAGCTGGTCGCCCCACTGTGATTCGCGTTTATGATAAAGCAGGCAACGTGATCGAGACGCACGAGCAAGCAGGCGAGTTCGAAGAACCGTAGCCACTGTGTTTCGTATCAGGTTAAGCACACAATTAGCTTTTTCTGCGTGTCGAGAAAAAGCCCGACGCTACGAAGTTGTTCCGCAGGTTTTCTAGGCGCCGAATTGGCAAAACACGAGCATCGCCAGCATGAAAACACTAACTCAGAATGATTCACACACGAGACGGCGCTTGGCTGCGCCCAACATTGCTTACCGGTGTGCCGCATGCGATGGGACGGGTCTTTGTAGGCCATGCCGAGGTAGCGGCAAGATGTGGGGCAAGGAGTGCGGATTTGCAAGGGTCCCGTGCCTGTGAAACTCGAACGTGTCGCGCCAGATTACGGCTACCAAGTCCACATCGCATGGACGCGCCCCATCCCGTACGAAATGATCATCAACAAAGGATCACCACTTGACGCAGAAGGTTGGCTTTACATGATTCTTGGATACCACGGCTCGTCACAACCAAAAATCTTCTATATAGGCAAGGATCTTCTGTATAGGCAAGGTCTTCAACAGCTCTGTATCCCGAAGGTTAAGCCCTGATCATCGCGCTCGCTACGAACGGCTGTGCAGCGAGCATCCGCGTCATTCGTTCCGAGTGAGCCTTGGCGCCGTGAAACTGGCATACGGGCATATCACCGCCCGGCGAATTGAGATGAGATCGAAAGTATTCTTATCTTCGCCACCTACCACTCGAAACGGAATGTCATCGAATCCAGCGCAAGAATGATTAACAAGAGCAAGTGGTTTAAGTCTGGTTGGCGGCATCCATACATGATTCAGAACGCGGGCAGTAGGACACCTTTACCGCGAGACGTTCACTATGGTGTATTCATCCGATGAGCGAATGTCACCTGACCAGCCGATGCAGCCCACTGGCAACGTCGAGCAAACGATCCATTTCACGGAAAGAGATCGACAGCTTTGACGCGGGAGCATCGAACGGGGGCGCCACCCTGACTGCTTCAGGGTGTTTCCGTGGCCGTTGGCCGACCTCTTGGTTCAGACGACGAGGGCGGCGTCGCTACGTTGTTTTTGATCAGGTACCAAAGCATTGTCGCGACCAGGACGGAGATCAACTTGGGCGCCAGTTTTTCAGGGTCAGCCTGGCGAGCAGGAGGGAAATCAACGTCACGCGCCAGCTTTTCGGAATCAGTCTCTTCATAATTACCGTCCGATAAAATTTTCGTGATTCGCTGGCGAAATGTTTCGGGGGTGAAATTGCGCTCGATTCGTCGCCGGCGACAAATGGAAAATTCCGACAGCCTCTTCGGACACGACTTTTGCCACGGCCTTTGGAAAGATTCCCCGCTCGCTTTATCTCGGAAATTTTTTAATACGTCATAGAAATCGTGGCGGCAGTCATGGTCGGTGACTGCCACAATTTTTTACGAAGACTTCCGCAACCCCGGCCGCAACCGGTGTTTCAAACGATGGCAGCGACTGTGGGCTGCACCGGTGCGAAGAGGCGGGTTTCCGTGCTAATTTTCATAAGACACCGGACCAGGTTAGTCCCCGTTTAATTCCTGGCCCTCGCAGTCGGCTGTTGGAACTCGCGAAAATCGGCTGCGTGCTCGTGCGTTTCGATCACGCTTCCCACTTCGTCACAAAACGCGGATCACTGCATCATGTGAGCGGCTGTAAAGCTTCGCGTAGTCGATTGCATTCTTGATCGCGTCCGGCGCGCCGGACAACGCCGCGCACCGAAACGGGAGCACGTCGGAAATTAGATTAACGCCACAATCATCTTTACCGGGACGGACTTCGTAAACGTGCGCAGGATCCATCGATATCATCGCGGTCGCATCATTTGCTAACAAAAAAGCGATCTTCGTCAATGTCAAAAAAACATCGCAGTTTGGCACCTTGAGTATTTTTCCAAAATAATTACGGCCAGCGAGCGCCTTCGGACGTTTTGTTTTGTGAAATGCCAGACGAACTCCGGAATTTGCGAGTTCATAATAGGCTCTCCACATCGAGGTAATCACCGATACCCTGCCTGCTCGCTGCGCTGTTTATAATTGCCCGACAAACTGCTGGTTCGTGCTGTTCTCGATCAATGAGATTCTAGATCGTCTGCAATCCAGTCGGCTTGTGGCCGTTTCAAAACGTACCGGTGAAGTCGTTATGATGGTGACGCGAACGACGAGGGATGATCGGTGTTCTACGAAAACCCGCCACGCTCGACAGAAGATGAAGTACTGGTAAAGCGAGATTGTACGCCGGCCAGCGGTTGATTGCATCGCTTGGTTAGGCCTCTTATCACCGAGATTCATTCGCGAATCTGGCCCTCGCCGCGGATGACGTACTTGTAAGTCATTAGCTCTTCGAGTGCCATCGGCCCACGCGCGTGCAGCTTGTCGGTGCTGATGCCAATTTCCGCGCCAAAGCCAAATTCGGCGCCATCAGTGAATCGCGTCGATGCGTTCCAGTAAACTGTCGCGGAATCGACCTCGTTCAGGAATTTCTCAGCACGCGCGACGTCGCGAGTGATGATAACGTCGCTATGATGAGAGCCACATTTTTCGACGTGCGCAATCGCGTTTTCGATGTTGTCCACGGTGCGGGCAGCGAGGATGAGACCGAGATATTCCGTGGTCCAGTCTTCGTCGCGGGCGGGACGGAGTGGCTGGTAGCTGAGAGCTGAGAGCTGATGGAAGCTGTCGGGATCGGCACGCATTTCCACTTTCTTTTCGGCCAGTATCGGCGCGATCTTTTTGAAAAAAGGAGCTGCGATTTCACGGTGCACAAGCACAGTTTCGATAGCGTTGCAGACGCCGGGACGCTGCGTCTTCGCGTTGACCACTATCTGCACCGCCATATCGAGATCAGCTTGCCTGTCCACATACGCGATGCAGACCCCGACGTAGTGTTTGATCACCGGCATCCGCGCATAACTAACCACTGTTTCGATCAATGCCCGGCCGCCACGCGGAACAATGAGATCGATA
>QHNF01000383.1:0-538 GCA_003218345.1 Verrucomicrobiota bacterium
GCCCCGTGTGGCGGAATCCTCTGCGAGGAACAGCCCCGCTGAATCGCGTGCGGATGTCGATGCTGCAATGGTGTGGGAACAGCTGGCCGCGAAAATCCCAGCGCAGAAAGCGTTCCTGCGAAATTCAGCAGCGGCCGCTCACGTGCTTGGGATTGAGGGGCGCAATTTTCAACTCGGCTTCGCGCCTGACGACAAAGCAATGATGGATATCTTGGGCACGCAAGCTAATCGCAAATTTCTTGAAACGCTGCTGCATGAAATCACAGGAAAAGACTGGAGCATGAAGCTCATCGTAAGCGAGGGGCTCGCTCCGAGGCGTGCAACGACGCAGAAGCACTCTCGTTCTGAGGATTTCAAAGATGATCCGGTCATCCAGGAAGCCCTTGAGATGTTCAATGCTCAAATAAAATCCTGATTCCACCGTAATAAATCTTTGTCACGTTGAGCGGAGCGAAGCGAAGTCAAAACATCTCACTGTTCACTTTAAAATGAGAGATTCCTCGACGGAGCCTGTCCTGAGCGAAGTCGAAGGGCTCGG
>QHNF01000383.1:548-2354 GCA_003218345.1 Verrucomicrobiota bacterium
GGCTCGGAATGACAAAAAGATTGATGCAAATCTTATGAATCTAAACAAACTGATGAAGCAGGCGCAGAAGATGCAGGAGCAAATGGCCAAAACGCAGGCTGAGCTCGAAAACAAAACTGTCGAAGTAAGCGCAGGTGGCGGGAAAGTGAAGGTGACAGCAAACGGCGCAGGTGATGTTATCGCGATAAAGATCGACAAGGAAGTTGTCGATCCCGAGGACGTCGAATTTCTAGAGGAACTTGTCCTGAGCGCGGTCAAGCAGGCCGTGGAACAAGGCAAAGCGCTTGCGCAATCGGAGATGAGCAGGATCACCGGCGGGCTCAGCATACCGGGACTGCAACAATGACGAAATCAGAATGGCGAATGACGAATTAATGACGAACTCCGAATGCCGAAAATAGAGATCGGCCGGCTTCTCCGGTCTTTATCATTTGGTCATTTCCTCGACATTCGTCATTCCGATCCTCTCCGCGCCGAAGTAAGGCTGCAATTTTTCTGGTAGACGCACCGAACCATCCGGCTGCTGATAGTTTTCGATCAACGCAGCAAACAATCTGGGCAACGCCAGGCCAGAGCCATTCAACGTGTGGCAGAACCGATTTTTGCCATCACGATCCTTGAATCGAAGATGCATCCGGCGTGCCTGAAAACCCTCGAAGTTTGAGCAGCTCGAAACTTCCAGGAACGCGTTCTGTCCCGGCGACCATACTTCGATGTCGTAAGTTTTCGCCGAACCGAAACCCAAATCGCCAGTGCAAAGTTCGAGCACTCGATAATGCAAGCCGAGCATTTGCAAAACGCGCTCGGCGTCAGCGGTGAGAGATTCCAATTCGTCGTAAGATTTTTCCGGCGTGGTGATTTTCACCAGCTCCACTTTGTCGAATTGATGCACCCGGATGATCCCACGGGTCTCGCGCCCCGCTGCGCCAGCTTCGCGCCGGAAACACGGCGTATAAGCAACAAACTTTTTCGGAAGATCGGCGACTGCCAGAATCTCCTCGCGATGAAAATTTGTCAGCGGGACTTCCGCAGTCGGCGCAAGAAAAAGCTGATTATCCTCCAATCCATACATGTCAGCCTCGAATTTTGGCAGTTGGGTCGTGCCAATCATGCAATCGCGTCGAACTAAAAACGGCGGGCTGATCTCGATGTAATCATGCTCGCGTGTATGCAGGTCAATCATGAAATTGATCAAGGCGCGCTCGAGCTTGGCGCCCGCGCCTGTGAAACAGATAAAACCGCTGCCGCTCAATTTCGCGGCACGCTCCAGATCGAAGAGGTTTAGCCTTGCACCGAGTGCAACATGGTCGGCCGGCTCGTTTAATCCCGGCTTTTCGCCCCAAGTGCGCACCACGCGATTGGCACTCGGGTCTTCGCCAGTGGGGACACTCTCGTGCGGCAGGTTTGCGATCTGCAGAAGCAAATTATTTTGCTCATCTTCGGCAGCCGCTGCCCGCGCATTAAGATCGGCGATTTCTTCGGCGATTTGTCGCACGCGTTGCTCGAGCTCGTCCGTTGCTTCACCGCGCGATTTCTTGCCGCCGATCTCTCTGCTCAATTTTTTGCGATCGGCGTTCAACTGCTGCAACGCAGTTTCAGTTTTTCGGCGTTCAGTGTCGACGCGCAGCACTTCGTCGATTTTGCCTTCGTCACCGCTACCGCGCGTCGCCAGGCGCTCACGCACGAAATCCGGTTTCTCACGAATCAAACGAATGTCGAGCATGGGCCGGAGTGTAGCACATGCGTCTCGCTTGTGTCCGAACCGAATCGCAAGCCGGAAGCTTGCGCTACTTTAGCTCCAGCCGA
>QHNF01000384.1 GCA_003218345.1 Verrucomicrobiota bacterium
CACTCGTCCGCGAAAAACAGGTTGGCCCGCTGAGCGGCTTTCGCAGCAGGAAGGGGAAGCGCTTCCACGCCGTGTTGAAGCTAAGCGCTGATTTCAAGGCCGAGTTTGATTTCGGGTCGAACGGCCAGGAGAACGGCGCGGCGCAACCGGTGGACTTTTCCGGACAGGAGCCGCTTGGAAAATGTCCCAAATGCGGCGGGCGCGTGTTCGAGTTGGGAATGAGCTACCTCTGCGAAAATTCCGCCGGCCCGAACAAAACCTGCGATTTCCGCTCTGGTAAAGTGATTTTGCAGCGCCCGATTGAGGATGAGCAGATGAAGAAGCTGCTCGAAACCGGCAGGACGGCTTTGCTTGACCGTTTCATCTCGCGCAAGGGCAGGCCGTTCAAAGCATTTCTCGTTTTGACCGACAAGAAAGACGTGGGCTTCGAATTCGAAAAACGCGAACCGAAGCCGAAAGGAGAACGCAAGCCCAAAGAGCCTGCGCCGAAAATTGATTTCACAGGCAAAGAATCGCTAGGCAAATGTCCAAAGTGCGGTGGAAAGATTTTTGAAACTGAGAACAGCTACATGTGCGAGCGTTCGCAGGCTGACCGAAAGCCGTGCAAATTCAAGCTAAGCAAAACGATTCTGGGGCGCGACATTCCGAAAGAGCAGGCGCACAAACTGCTCACCGCCGGAAAAACCGATCTTCTCGATGGCTTCATCTCAAAACGAGGCCGCCCATTCTCCGCCTACTTGAAATTGGAGAACGATAAGGTCGGTTTCGAGTTTCCAGAAAAAACCGCGCCAGCTAAAGAGTCTAAGCAAGCGGACTCGCAGCACACCTCTTAGAGCTAGAAGCCATCTGCTTTTGTTGAACAGCTTCTCTGCTGTTTGACCGAACAGAACCTCAAGGAGGAGCGTTTCTTAAGCGCTCCTGCTTTCTCTTCCTCGCGTACTTCGGATAGGCATGACCCCAGTTCCGCCCTGTTTTATCTTCAATTGATTGAGGTTGTTAGGGTATCTCCCGTTACAAGATTGTCGATTGCTTCGGAAGTGCGATTGCCGGCTGCATCATGATCATAGTTGTGTATCTTCAGAATCGCGCCAGAAACATCGTTGAGGATTGCGATCCAAGCAGACCAGCAGGATCGAACGGGCATTAAGGACGCCGCTTTCGGTAAGGGACACGGGGCTCAAGACCAATTTGGATGCCTCCCAGTGACCGTCGGATAGGCAGAATTGCGATCGCCCTTCCCTGCCGCTGATCGAAATCCAAAATCAGCTTACCAAAGCCATCTGCCACGACCAAAAAATCCTTGCTGAAATAGATGTCTTGGTCCTGTTGATCAAGCCGCCAGTCGCCATGAGCGATCGCGGTTCGCCCAGTGGAAACAACGGTAATCCTTTGGTCAAATCGTCCGTTGGCCAACAGATCCAGCTCCTCTTTAGCGAATCAATAATCGGCGAAATATGTCCCCGGAACATCTTCTCGGTTCAGAGTCCTTTGACAGCTTAACAAAGTTGAGGCCTGCGTCATACGTAAGTATTAAGGAGTTCCCCGCAGGGTCCGTCACCTTCCGCAGGAACACCCAGTTTAACGACCACGGCAACGCGCCACCGACGGAAAACTATTCAATATTTGTCCAAGTGTGTTTCCAATACAGCCACGACAGTGTCGGAGACGCTGCCCGAATTTCGGATTTGATCTAAAACAGTTTTAGAGATCGTAAAGTTAAGGACAGGAACTTGCTTGTAATAGGGCGGGTGCTTTACGTTGAGCAATATCCATACATTGCGGTCCTGGCCACTTGCTCTAAGCCCAACTATTTTATACTTGCCAAGGTGTCTAAACGCCACCTGGTTGATCTTTGTACCGCGTTCCCGCTCCTCTATAATCTGCAAACTCGAGTACTCGGCTTTGCTCCCTAGTTCGCTCCAATAGGACAGAACGAGAAAAATCGCCGGGGTAGACACGAGCACCGCAGTCAAGATGATCTTTCCAATCGACTTCAAGCGCGATAGCAATTCAGGGGTTAAACGATCCAAGCAGTGTCGTTACGATTCCCCAATTTCCAGCCCCGCCCTGCGGTACCAACACAATCGCCGATACATCGCCTTCGATCGCGCGCATCTGCATGTAGTCGTTAATCATCGAAGGGAATGTCTGAGCCGCGTTTGGATTCAGCAAACCAGCTGCCCTCAAGCCCGCAGCGACGGCATCGGCGCAATCGTTGCCAACTCGACTTGGCCCGCTACTGGCTGTCCTCTTGAAGGCTGCTATAAACGCGTCGTCCTGTTCCTCGCTGGTAGGTAGTACATACACAATACTGTCACGATAGTTCGACTGGTTTCGCAAATAGTCCGTAAAGCTTGATCCGAATGGTTCACGAGTACCATAACTGAACACGCCTTGACCGGTAACGGCTGCGGCTGTATGCCCAAATGGGCTCGTCAGACCTGTGCCAAATCCCA
>QHNF01000385.1 GCA_003218345.1 Verrucomicrobiota bacterium
ATATGCCGCAGCAGCGTGCTCTTGCCGCAACCACTGACACCCATAATCACGAGTGTCTCGCCGCGATGAACGTTAAAAGAGATGTCATCGAGCACAGTGCGATCGCCGAATGTGTGAACAAGATCGGTTACTTCGATGAGGGGAGACTCAGTTTGCATCAGAGAAATGACGAATGTCGAATGGTCAATGACGAGCTAATGACGAATGCTCGGTCCTCGGAAATTTTGCGCTTCGCCGTTCCTCTCATGCACTAAAGAAAAAGATCCCCGTAAGAACGGCGTTCATGACTAACATCGATAGCAACGCTTGCACGACTGAAGTTGTCGTCGCCTGGCCGACTCCTTCCGCGCCGCCTTCGACAGTTAGTCCGGCGTTGCACGCAATCGTGATAACGATCCAGGCAAAAACGACACTCTTGATCATTCCCGAATACAAATCCCACGTATCCGCGCTTTCCAATGCGCGCAGCACATAACCTGCGGTATTGAAGTCGAGTGCGAAGCGGCACACGGCCCAGCCACCGAGTACTCCGATGTAATCCCCCATAATCGTGAGCGCTGGCAGCATTACCAGCATCGCCAAAAAGCGCGGCACCACCAGATATTGAATCGGATTGATTGCCATGACTTCCAGTGCTTCGATTTCCTCAGATACTTTCATTGTCCCCAGTTCCGCGGCGACAGCTGAGCCACTGCGTCCAATCACGATCACCGCGATCAACACGGGGCCCATTTCACGCAAGAGTGTCAGCATCACCAGGTCTGGAATATACATTTCCGCTCCAAGCTGTTGGAGCGAGTGCGCGGCCTGCATGGCCAGCGTCACCCCTATGCTGAACGCCGTCAGCGCAACCATCGGCGCCGCGCGTACGCCAATGGACACCATCTGTCGGAAGATCGGCGCAATTTTGAAGAATTGCCCGGTAAACGGCGCGACTAAAATCCAGTAGAGCAGACTGAGATTAAGCTGAAGATAATTTTTCAAAGCGTGGCGAGTGCGAAACGCGCAGAATGACAAGGTGAGCGCAATGACGAAAGCGGAAAGTTTAGCACTCTAACGATAAACTCGACTCCAAGCTGAGACGCGTCCATCCGTTTGACTCGAT
Organism: Verrucomicrobiota bacterium; assembly: GCA_003218345.1. Classification (GTDB taxonomy): domain Bacteria; phylum Verrucomicrobiota; class Verrucomicrobiia; order Chthoniobacterales; family UBA10450; genus Udaeobacter. Next base: position 1,106 of record QHNF01000385.1, read on the forward strand.
CCCGCGCGCTGCTTACGGTCGGCGCGCTGTTCGGGAGCACGAGGCAATGGCTCAAAGCGAAATCGAGGCCGTCCGGGCGTTGCTGAGTTCCAAGCCACGACCTGTCGGGTGGCCTGAGCGACGCCAGCGCCTCGACGATGTCGGTTCTGTTTGGCCTGTAGCCGACGACGTGAGCCTCGTTCCAATCGATGCTAACGGCGTGCCGGGCGAATATTCGATCGTGCCTGGCAGCGATCCATCGCGCATTCTGATCTTTTTCCATGGTGGTGGCTATTGCTCCGGCTCAATCCTGAGTCATCGTCGCATGGTAAGCGAGGCGGGCCGAGCTGCCGGAATACGGACGCTAGCTATTGCCTATCGACTCGCTCCCGAGTATCCGTTCCCCGCAGCGTACGACGACGTACTGACGGCGTGGCGTTTTCTGCGGAGTCAGGGTATTGCGGCTGCGCGTATCGCGATTGGTGGCGACAGCGCGGGCGCGGGGCTCGCAGTAGGACTGATCAATAAGCTACGCGATGCACATGAGGAGCTTCCGGCTTGCGCATGGCTTGTGTCGCCGTGGACGGATCTGGCAATGTCTGGTTCGACGCTTGCCAGCAACGACGCCGCAGATCCACTCATCCACAAGGGCTATCTGAATGAACTGGCCGACGCTTATCTCCCCGCCGAAATAGATAGAAAGGACCCGCGGGTTTCTCCTCTCTACGCCGATCTTAGAATCCTTCCTCCAATACTGATCCAGGTAGGTTCTGCCGAGACGTTACTCGACGACGCCACTCGCTTTGCGGCCGTCGCTGGCGCAGCCGACGTCCCGGTGACGTTGGAAATCTGGCCGCACATGATCCATGCATGGCACCTGTGGAACGCTCATCTGGATCTGGAGCCCGGCCGCCGCGCGCTCGTTAGCGCAGGCGCGTTTATTCGGAGACATCTCTGAGCTGCGGGCAGTTCTGCCGCCGCACGACCCAGTAGACTAGATTAGCCGCAAAATTTGCCGAGCGACTACAGCAGTCCGCGTTTGCGGAAGTCGCCGAGATTGCCCCCGGAGGAGCGTTCGACGAGGTCGATGGTGAATTTGAGCAAGCAAACTTCCCACGCGTCATCCACACCCTGAATGATGGCGCTGAGCGGTTCGTTTGCACTCTCCACTCGCTGTTTCGTGCGATTGATCACAGCGTCGATCGAATCGCGGAGTGTCTGCTCGTTCAGATCGGTCTTGCGGAATTGAAAACCGTAACGAAGCACAGCGATCTTCCGGGCGGGATCGCGCAGTTGATCGACGTATCGCTCAGCCTTTTCTCCGAAACCCTCCAGCAATAACCTGCAATAGTGTTCGGGCGTGAGAATCTGTGGATGCTCAGCGTGAATTTTCCCGTTGCGAATCCGGACCTGATCAACCCGGTCCATCAACTCCGAGATCAGATAAAAATTGAAACTCGTGCTGCCGAAGGTCGCGATCTGTTGCTCGGGAGCGACAATCACATGCGTGTTTTCAATTGCGTAATCGAAATCGTCCTGTCGCATCATATTTGCATAAGCTTACCGCTGTGAGACGAACATTTCAAAACGGGCTACGTCGCAAAAAGTAACCAATCAGAAAGACGACGAAAATGGGAATGCCGAATGACGAATTCCCGGTGCTCGCGGAAACCTTCGGAGCGCTCAGCCGCAATCCTCTTGCTCGCGTGTAAAGACGCCCGTCGATAAGTCGGATCTGTTATTTACTCTGGGTTTGCTGCTCTCCGCCCTGCGCTGACTGAAAGAGCGAGAGATATTGGCCGTAGCCCTCTTCTTTTAGCTTTTCCACCGGAATAAAACGCAACGCGGCGGAATTGATGCAGTAACGCTGATGGCTTGGCGCAGGCCCATCGTCAAAGACGTGGCCGAGATGGGAGTCACTTGTTTTGGCACGGACTTCTGTGCGCTCCATGCCATAGGAGGAATCCCTCTTCTCAACTACTTTGTCTTTGGACATTGGCTCTGTGAAGCAGGGCCAGCCCGTGCCGCTGTCGAATTTATCTTTCGACGTGAAGAGCGGTTCGCCCGTGATGATATTGACGTAAATTCCATCCTTGTGATTGTCCCAGTAGGCATTTTGAAATGGCGTCTCCGTGGCGCCTTCGCGCGTCACCCGATACTGGTCCTTGGTCAATTGCTTTTGCAATTCGGCATCGTTCGGAACTGGCTTCGTTGGGTTCATTTTTTCAGCTTCTTTTTTTTGCGTTTGAGAATAAGCAAACAAAATCGAGCCGACAATCACAATGACCGTGCCAAGCAGCCCAAACCAGACCGTTTTATGCGATCCATGCGTGTGTACTAAGCGTGTGTTATTCATACCCTGAATTTGTCGATCCCTTTGGCCTTACCGATACAATTTACGCGCCTGCGCCTTCTCTGGCAAACGGCACAGGTATCGGATCATCTCCCTTTATTAGATTCGTAAAGAAGCCGATGAATGGTCGGCAACAATTTGTTTCAGGAGCGAATGTCGATGTCACGCATTTTTCTTGAGCAAATTCAAATGGCGGCGCGAACCCACAGCCGGAGATTGGCTTGGAAAGATCAAGCAGGCAACCCAGCAGATCCGCGGAACTTTTGCTTGTCACCGCGCTTTTCGGACGGCTATCCTCCGGTTCGCCGTGAAAACCAAGTCGGCATCGATAACTCGCTGGCCGCCCACCATGGTGCACGCAGGGGCCGTTATGAGACCAAGCGGCGTTTATCGCTCGCTTACTCGACTTTAGCAGTTTGATGACAATTAAGTATTCGCTTGTTAGCCGGCGTCGAACAACACCGAGAAGAAAGGGCACGAACACATGATGAAGCAGATCGCTCGGCGCAGTCTCGCGGCCGGCGCAGTCGCCTGCACGGCTGCGGTATTTCTGCCGGCCCTCTCCCGCTCCAGCGAGAGCGCGGACCAGTTCACACCGGTGCTGGCATCGCCAGTCGCCCCAAAGACCGCGCCCGCGCCCGGAACCGACGGCAAATACCACGTCGTCTACGAACTGCTGCTGACCAACGCTACTAATTTCGCGGCTGCTCTGGAAAAAATCGAGGTTCTTGACGCCCACAATCCGTCCCGCAGGCTTGCCGCGTTTCAAGGCGGTGACTTGGTGTCGCGCCTGAGGGTGTTGCTCAACCAGCCGGCGACCGATCTGAAGATCGAAGGTGGAAGCACGCGATTGGTTTTCCTTGATCTCGTCTTCGGCTCACGCGACGACGTCCCCCACTTTCTGCTGCACCGCCTTACGCTGCACTTGGAATTAAAGGAAGCGGCGAAGCTCCTTCCGGCGCAGATGACGTATGCGGTGGCACCCTTCGAGATCACTGCTGACGTGCCGGTGATCGGGCCTCCGCTGGCCGGGAAGGGCTGGGTGGCCGGGGACTCCTGCGACACGCCGAAGGGAGCGCACCGGGGAGCGGTGGAACCGGTCAACGGCAAACT
>QHNF01000386.1 GCA_003218345.1 Verrucomicrobiota bacterium
GCGCTTCCCCACGGATTTCCTGCCGCCGCGCGATACCGGAAAATCTCTTAAACGCACCATCGATTTTCGCCTTCGGCACATCATAAAATCGCGCTGCGATCGCCGCCATCGCCGCATTGCGCACGTTGAATTCGCCAATGAGCGGAATTTCGAAAGTTTCCTCCCCGAGCTTGAATCTCGAGCCTCCAGCCGTGTAAGTGATGTCTCGGATTCGCTGGGCGCAATTCTTCGAGAGACCCACCTCAATCATTTGGGCAAGACAATCCTTTGCCACTTCCACGCAGTTGGGATCGTCTCCATTCAACACTACCATCCCGTTTTGAGGAATGATATTGAGCAAACGCCGGAAGGTGAGCTTGATTTCATCGAGGTTGTTGAAGATGTCCGCATGATCGAACTCGATGTTGTTCACAATCAGAAGTTCCGGCAGGTAATGAATAAACTTAGAGCGTTTGTCGAAAAAAGCTGAATCGTATTCGTCGCCTTCGATCACGAAGTACTTCGAATCGTTCAGGCGCGATCCTTGCCCTAGATTCTTCGGAAGTCCGCCGATGAGGTAACCAGGCTTGTGTCCGGCCTTTTCCATGATCCAGGCGAGCAGCGCGGTTGTGGTCGTCTTGCCGTGTGTCCCACTAACGACAAGATTATGCCGGCCGCGCAAGAAATAATTTCTCAGCACTTCCGGCAACGAAAGATAAAGTAGTTTTCGATTGAGCACCGCTTCCACTTCGGGATTGCCGCGCTTGATTGCATTTCCGACCACCACCACCTCCACGTCTGCTGGAATATTCTGGGCCCGATAACCTTCCTTGAGCGCGATGCCTTGGCGTTGCAGAAAGGTCGACATCGGCGGATAAACATTTTCATCCGAACCCGTGACTTTAAATCCGCGCTGTCTGAGCGCCGCCGCCACCGATCCCATGGCCGTCCCGCAAATTCCAAGGAAATGAAATTTTGTCGGCGCTTCTTTCACGCGCACTTCTTTACGCCGCGTAAGCTACTTTGGCTACTCGCGGGCAGTTTTACTTGCTCTTAAACACCTCCACCGCGTCCCACGCTTCGTCGGGCGGTGCTTGTTCGTATTTCAGCGCGCGATCGAGATATATCTTGGCCAGGAGATCATCTGGATAAAATTCCAGGAACCGTGAAAACAGGATTTTTGCCTCAGTAAAATCGCGTGTGCGAAATTTCTCCAATCCCTCTTCATAAGTATCGAGCCACTTTAGAAATTCTGGGTCGACCTCTTCATTTCGTACGCCGACGAAGGTAAAAACATCCACAGGTTTGATCTTGCCTTTTACTTGCACGCGCGCGACTGAGCGGAGATGAACCTCGTCTCGGGCCAACTCGGCTGCCGAGGCGCCAACGAGAATATCGACGCCGTAAATCCGCGTAAGACCTTCCAGCCGCGACGCCAGATTTACGGCGTCGCCAATAACCGTGGGATCCATGCGCTCGTGCGAGCCGATATTACCAACAATCACTTCGCCTTGATTAATGCCAATGCCCATGCCGAGTCCCATACGGCCCTGCTCGCGCCATTTTTGATTGAGCTGTCTCAGCTCTCGCCGCATTCCTAGCGCCGCGCGTACACAATTTTTCGCGTCTTGTGCCGTGCCAAGGCTGCGCACGTTTCCCCATACGGCCATGATCGCGTCACCGATGAACTTATCGAGCGTGCCGCCATTGCTAAAAACGACAGACGTCATCCGGGTGAGATACTCATTGAGCTGAGCGACTAACGCTTCGGGATCGGCCTTTTCGGACAACGTGGTGAAACCAACCAAATCCGAGAAGAGAATTGTAACGGGCACACGCACGCCGCGGAGCGAACTGTAGTAGCTGTCTGGATTGTCGAGAACTTCCTTGACCAAATTTTTCGAGACGTAGCGTTCGAGCGTGCGCCGAGTGCGCAACTTCTCGAGCCGCTCGAGGACGTATTCGAAACCGAGTGAAAATGATCCGCTAAGCAATAGAGCCGAGAGGACCGGAACCGTGAGAAGTAGC